>JALOAQ010000152.1 GCA_023228725.1 Bacteroidales bacterium
AAAAGTCTATTGTTACGCTTGAGGATGATGTTAGCATTGCTCATAATGCCACGGTGCACGGTGCCACGGTAAGGTCTGGTGCGCTCATTGGTATAGGTGCCACCGTGCTCGATTTTGCCGAGGTGGGCGAGGGCGCCATTGTGGCTGCCAATGCCTTGGTGCTAGGCAATTCGCAGATTGAGCCCGGTAGCATATATGCCGGCGTACCCGCTAAGTTTGTTAAAAAGATGGATGTAGCGCAATCCAAAGCAATAAACCAGCGCATTGCTAAGGGTTACATAATGTATAAGGGGTGGTATGAGGAGGAGTGAGGTAGAATGCAATATTTAGATTTGAAACAGCTAATAAACATAAGGTTAAGATGAAAAAGAGTAAATATTTACTCTTTTTCCATAAGCTGCCCATGCACTTGCTTTTTAATATACTCAACCTGCTCTCTTATGGTTTTAAAAGACCAGTACCTGTTGTCCAGAGAGTCGTAATTACAAGTACACGCATCACTTTCCGATAGCACTATTTTGCAAACAACCTCGTCGCTCTCTGAGGTTTGGTAGCGTGCAATGCGCCTATGGAACGATGGGTAAAGGCTGCCTTGCTGTGAGTACTCAATGTATGAGTTCCAGCCAAGGAGGTAATGCCCCGTTTGTTTTATATTAGAAATTGTTTTGGGGATACTAAAAGGTTTGTCGAGATTAAAGTAGAACTCAAAAGACTTTAGGGTGTCGCCGCTAAATACAACCTCTGAAATGTCGACTCCATTCCCAAAGGATATATGAAAAACGGAACTGTCCGCTATTGACCAATCTCTTTCAAAGGTGGCGTTTTTATCACTAACATCATCCCAACGATGATTCCTTTTTAGCAGAATGTTTTCATTTATCAGGTTGCTCATATCACACCAGGTAAACAGCGAGTTTTCCGATGCTTCGGGGCCATACTGAAAGCTATCAATTTTGCAGATGTAAATGTAGGGCCATCTCCTTTTCACTTTGGTTAGCACCCGAGTTAAGCCCTCCATATACTCCACTTCCCCAGTTCCAAGGTTCTCTAGCTGTATCCTAAAATTATAGTAGATGGTGGTGTCAGTATTCTTATAGAGTTCATGTGATATATCACGAAGGCGAATTAGGTGCTTACGAGGATTGTGCTTACTTGAAACAACTACCTCCTTAATCTTAGCTTGGGGAGTAAGGCGTACCACCTGTTCTGTGAGTTGGTTTAGGTAAATCAGGGTATCATTGTACCCCAATCGGTGACAGGCTACTCTAGTTATATTCCTGTCGAGAAGCACCACCCCATTATCGTTTGAAACGGCGGTTACGCTCGAATTGTGGAAGACTTGCACATCCTTTAAAGGTATTCCTTCCGTATCGTGAAAGGTGATATGCCTTTTTTCTTGGGCTAAGGAGCCGAAACTTAATGCGCAGAGTAGGGTGAGTAGGGCAGTACTCAGGTGTTTTGTGGATTGCATTTGATTAATGGTTTTGTGCATTACAATCATGGCAAGTGCTATTTTTCAGCACTTGCCATGAAATATTTTAGCGTTTTTTAGGAGGTGGGTTTGTGTGAAATTCTGGGTGAAAGTATTTTCGGAAAGCAAAACAATGGGTTGAACTTCGTTTACGAAGTTCAACTCAAATGCAATTAACTTGTTGTTATGGCAGTTATTAAAGGATCATTTTAAAATTCCACAATATAATCAGCCTTTATTGTTAAAGTTCTGAATTTAAAGACTGGTATATCATCAGCCTTGGTCATGGCTTTTACATCATAACTACTTCTAATCCCTATTGTAAAAGCTCTCTTTTCTGACCTCTCCCAGCGTACACCTATCTCGGCTACGCCACCAACCTTATGTTTTTAATCGAACCCTTTGGCTGCGTGGTAGGATTAGCAAATGCGTTTAATCGGTAAGCTTACGCCGAATGGGCGTAACGTTATATTTTAACGCGTATTGTTGGTAGTATTGCTATGGTCTCAATTCCGTATAAAGTCATAAAAATTTTACTGTTTAAACCTAAATCAACATAGCTGGCTACATTAAAAAAGTATTCAAAAGAGCCAAACAATCCAAAATAACCGTCTAGGTTATCTCTAACACCTTCAATTACATAGAGGAGTTTTGAGCCATCTCTAACTACAGAACTATAATTAAAAGCGCCGTTATAATAAAAAGCACCTATTGATATATCCATATTCTTTTTAAAAACCACCCTGAAATGCACATCAAAATAGGTTTTTTGATTAATGTTTTTATAGTTATCTAAAACTAAGCCAGAGTTTTCAGTAAACACAGCGTCATTGATAGTTTTGGAGAATTGTTGTCTTGATAATCCAAGGCCAATAAAGCGATTTTCTGCGAACATATAATCAAAATTGATTCCTACTAATGAACCAAATTTTGGAAAATAAAGGTTTACAGTATTAGTTTCAGGGTCAAGAGAATAATTTTCAAACGCTATACCGCCTGAAAAAGATATTGCAAAATTTTGTTTTGATACTTCCTGAGAAAACGTTACAAAGGGAAGTAGCAGGAATTGAAGTAAAAGCATTCTTTTCATACTTAGAATTTTTTGCCAATATTTAAAGTTATGTTGTAATAGTTCGGGTAAACAGGTATTGTATTAACATGCTTCTCATCTATTGGCATAAAAAAATGGGGATTTATACCAACAAAGTATTTTTTATGTACTGTATAATGTAATTGAAACCCTAAGCTGTAAAAAGGAGTACTCATTTTGTCTGAACTAATACTACTTTCGTAATATGTAACCTGACCAGTATTTTCTTCGTACCTCCAATGGTTAACAAAGTGAAGTGCTGATTTTGAAAATAAAAATCCAAACCCTAAATCAAAACTAAATGTTAGCCTATTTTTATTAATAAGAAGGCAACTTACCCTACTGCCAACAATGTAATTTTGAACTTTTGACCATTGCGAATACAAGAAAATATCATCATAAAATTGACTGCTCAGATAATCATTTAATTGCAGGGGGGTGTCAATAAAATCAGGAAAATCATTGCTTTGTGCATATTCAAGAAAAAAGCCATAAGTAAAAAAACCTGAAATATTATTCTGATAGTTTAGCCCTACACTAAAATTTCCAGAATTGCTATCTTTATCTGGAAACCATGGCTTACCAACTGAAATGAAAAAACTTTCCTTTTGGCAGTTAGCTGTAAATGGAATTAGAAGTAGTAGAAAGCAAAAATACTTTTTCATAACAAAAACACTTCAGATAAAAAAAAGTACACTTTGGTTTAACACCAAAGTGTACAATGTAAATAAATAATATTATAAAGGAGTATGATAATGCTTAAAGTAGTAATCTACAATTCCAATACTTTTACGATTATATTCTATCCCATTGTCTTTTACCGTGTAACCAGTAGAACCATTACCAATAATTGTGGCTAATACTTGTCTTCTTGATAATTCTGTATTTGCTCTAAATTTTGCGCTACCTGTTTTAACTTTAATTGCTAATGTTCCACTAGCTTCGAAATGGGGCACTAAACGGTATTTACCTGTTGAGTCCTTTTCCATCTTAAATCCAGCTTTAGTATTTAACCCTATTTCTGCGGAAGATGAAAGATGATGTATTGAAAAGACGGCCATAGATTGGGTGTTTTCACTCATATTCCAATCTGAGTCAAATTCGCCGTTAAGATTCATCCATTTTCTGTTTTTTTCCTTATTTATATATTTACGTTTGCATCTAAAATCCTTAATTGTATACTTATTCGGTGATGCTGTAATCGAGCCGTCTGCATTTTGGGTTACAGTACCATCTGCTGAAGCTCTATAAAACCTCAGTTTTTGATGTGTACCACCAAATCCCATCCAACTGGTACCGTTTATTTTAATTTTGGGGATGCTTGACCCAATTATATGGGATTCAGGGATGTATTTGTGGTTAACATTTGTAGTTAAAAGAGTTGTTGTGGGATAAAGAATAGGATCTGAATTATCATCCCAAGGGTATGAACCTTCTGGATTCAAGTCACCACTTATAGGATCAACAATAGAAGGTAATAATTCTGTAAAACCACAAGGTCTTCCAGGAATATCGCAAGGGTCAATAGGAACGATTAGATATACAGGATGGTTATCTATAAAATTGTTGTCTAAACTTTTTACTTCGCTAAAATTGTCGTCCCCTACTTTAAATCTGTATCCCACATTTGTTTTTGCATAATCCAAAGGATCAAAAGATGTATAAAACTCTGATACACTCATATCGTCACCCTCATATTCAGGATCATAGGGGTAGAATATTTGTAGTTCTTCTAAAACGAGTAAACTTGCCAAATTATCTGCTATTGAAGAACTGCTTTTAGACAATGATTCTGTTAGAGATATTTTTCCCGATCTTCTTTCAATTTCCCTATATTCAAGTGGATTTGATTCAAGTTCATTTTTTAAAGCAGATTTAAAAATATTGTTTGCACGTAGGTTTTTAGAGTTTTTACTGTAGATGGGTACCTCGTTTTTTCTTAAATCGTTCTCATAACCAAACAAATAGGCAAAAGATACTATTTTGGAATCTTCGTCAACTTCTTTCAATATTCTATGTAACTCATTTTTAACCTCTTTGTCTATTAGTACTTTGCCAATAAGTACAGAAGTTTCTTGCATTAATTTTTGTTGGTCATTGAGGCTTTCATTTTGTGGCATTTCTAATGGATGGTCTTCAGAACAGCTAAATAGGGTAATACTAAGAATGGATAGGATTACCAATTTATAAATTTTTCGTTTCATAATGTTATTTGTTTTTAGGTATACTTAAAATAGCTCCAACATAACCCTAAAGGTTTTTGTAAAGCGTATTTGTTTTCTAAGATTTCTTTCTGGGAAATTCTTTTATATTAGTATAATAGAGCATTGCACAACGTATTTAAAGGAATCCAAAGGGTGTTTAACTGATTTTAAAAAATGGGATGCTAGTTAAACAGGTTGATTATTGCCCATGTTTTACCGAAAAAATAATCGTTTTGAGCAATCCTCTTTGTGATTTCATTTAAGAAAATTATCCTTTAAAACTACATCTTTCCGTAGCCATTTAGTAAGGCTACACCTCTCAATTATGCTAGAACCCAGTTTTGAAGTTCTATTCCCCATGCAGCATTTGCTGCATTACAAGCCACAACCTAGCTGCGAGCGGGGCTGGTAACCACCACTCAGTGGTTACACCGTATCTTTTTTTATCGTACCTTTGTCATCTTACCTCCTTTCTTTTTTTGTTAGGAGCGTGCGAAGGGGGAGCATTGGCTGTCGAGGCTATTGGCTTCCTCTTCTTTTGTCCTAGTGGTTTATTTTTTTTGTTAAGCTTTACGCAATCGTTTTAGATATACAAATATATAATTAAACACTATATGTAGCTGCCCCCCCCCTCATATGTTTAATAACACATTTACCCGCTTTTATAGCTATTGCATTGGTAG
>JALOAQ010000153.1 GCA_023228725.1 Bacteroidales bacterium
CCAAACTTTCAGTAAACTCAACAATTGAAAACTATATTGAAAGGGGTTTTAATTCTTTAATGATTAGTTTTGGCTGCACAGGCGGACAACATCGTAGCGTTTATTGTGCAGAAGCAATGGCAAAATATATAGCAGAAAAATTTCAAGTAAATGTAATTTTAAGACATAGAGAACAAGAATAGCTTTAATTTTCTGCCTGTTTTGTCATGATTTTTGCAACAAGTGGCAAAAATCCCGCCAAAACCCCCACTTTTTGCAAAACTTATAACCACACCTATATTATAGGTAAACTCTTAAATAAAGTTTCGTTTTTCGCTATCAAATCGGTTCGAGTTTTAAAAGTCGGAGTTTTTTAATTTTAATTGGTATAATTTTAAGGAATAAAAGTGGTGCAGTTTTTATGAATATTAACAAAAAGTAACAATCTTAAAAAAAATTAGGTCTTATTCAACTCCTTCAGAGTTGCCGTTTATCGTTTATACGATAACCCGAGTTTCACTCGGGCTTATTAACATTCAAGTCCTTCGGACTTAGTTTGTATAAAAATTTGCAAGGCAAAATATTTAGCGTTTTGCGAATATATACCAAGCAAAAATTCAAATCAGAAGGTAAAAAATTTTAATCGAAACGACCACGAAGTGGTCGAATATGAATAGCCGTAGGTGGCAACCTACGGCTATGAATGGTATCAGCAATTGCGACTCCGAAGGAGTCGAACAAAATTATTGTTATTATAAAGTTTCATTTTCACTACGCTCAAAAAAAGAAGAGAAAGGCTTTTATTGGCGGAGCTTCACTTTGTAGATTTTGTTTGGAGTGGCTGTGTGCAGGGGAGATTTCTCGCGAAGCAGAGCTTCGCTCGAAATGACCGATAATTATCGGTCGGGAAGTGAGGTTGAAGTTTTCCGCCTGTTTTGTCATGATTTTTGCAATAAATAGCAAAAATCCCGCCAAAACCCCCACTATTTTTACAAAACCAACACCCCCATTCTAGATTATGCGTAAATTTCATAAAAAAGTTTCGTTTTTCGCTATCAAATCGGTTCGAGTTTTAAAACTCGAACTTTTTTAATTTTATATTTTTATTTTTTTTATATTATTACAATTTGTTTAAATCTATAATTTGTTGTATTTTTGAGAAAACTTGTATCATGAAAAAAATAATATTTGGTGTTTTAATTCTAATTTCAATTAAGGCTGTTTCTCAAAATTCGGATTTAATATTTTTTAAAGGAAATATTCTTGCAAGTCCTGATAGCATTGAAATTATAATTTCACTTGAAGATTCTAATTCTGCATATTTATTTGTGCCTGAGCAATTTCTCTATAAAATGCAATCTGCTGATACTTATTATGATAAAGATAGTTTATATTGTAGTTTTAAGAAAATTTCTGCTAATTTTTCCGGTAAAAGAATTGAAGAAACAAATGTTTTTTCAGGAATATGGACTCAAGGACAAGCGAAGTTGAAAACAGAATTAGAAATTACAGATAATTCAGAATTTGATTTTTTAGACCGTCCGCAAACGCCACAACCACCTTTCCCGTATTTAGAAAAAGAAATTTGTGTTGAAAACATAAAAGGCAATTCTACTTTATGTGGAACTTTAACTATACCCGATACTTTAAAATCATATCCATTATTAATTTTGATTACGGGTTCGGGAGCACAAGATAGAAACGAAGAAATTGCAGGACATAAACCTTTTATGGTAATTGCTGACTTTTTAACAAAAAATGGAATTGCTGTTTTTAGATATGACGACAGAGGAGTGGGGAAATCAAAAGGAGATTTTATAAATTCTACAACTTATGATTTTATGACGGATGCACAGGCTGTGTTAAATTATTTTTCAAATTTTCCTAATATAGATAATAAAAATATTGGCGTTTTAGGACATAGCGAAGGTGGTTTAATTGCTTTTATGTTAGCTGCAAAAAAACCTAAAAATCTTAATTATATAATTAGTTTAGCTGGTCCGGGTGTAGCAATTAAAGATTTGTTAATGCAACAATTTATTGATATAAATAAAAGTTTAGGCTATACTGATGAGCATATTGAAATATTAAGCAAAATGCAGTCTGAACTTTTAAGTTTGACTAAAAAAAACATGAGTTTAGCTAAATTACGTAAGGAAATTAAAGGGATTTATGATAAATATTCTCAATATTTTAGCGAAGAAGAAATTCAGAAATATAAAATTGGAGATGCTAGCATAAATACTGCTGTAATGCAATTATCATCTCCATGGATGAAATATTTTATAAATATTAAACCACAAAAATATTTAAGAAAAATTAAATGCACAGTTTTCGCAATGAATGGTTCCAATGATTTGCAAGTAAATATGAAAGATAATTTAGGTGAGATTAAAAATAATATTAAAAGTAAAAATGGGCTTGTTGTTAATTATTATGATGGCTTAAATCATATGTTTCAAAATTCTGAGACAGGAGAAATAAGTGAATATTATAAAATTAAAACAAGTATTGAGCCTTATGTTTTAGAACATATTTTAGAATTTATAACTCATAGAAGATAACTAATATCTCTCAATAAATGGAAAAAAACAAATCTCAAATAATCATTTATCAAACGGAAAATGGAGAGACTAAATTAGACGTTCGTTTTCAGGACGAAACCGTTTGGCTTACCCAAAAATTGATGGCAGAATTATTTCAAACTTCGGTTCCAAACATCAATATGCACCTCAAAAATATATTTGAAGAAGGCGAATTGGAAGAAAATCGAACTATTAAGGAATTCTTAATAGTTCAACAAGAGGGAAACCGAGCAATAAAACGAAAGCAGGTTTTTTATAATCTTGATGCTATCATTTCAGTAGGATATAGAATTAAATCACATATTGCCACAAAATTTAGGCAATGGGCAACCAAGAATTTGAGGGAATACATTGTAAAAGGATTTGTTTTGGATGACGAACGCTTGAAAAACCCCGATTTACCTTTCGACTATTTTGAAGAATTAGAAAGACGAATCCAAGATATTCGTACTTCAGAAAAAAGATTTTACAGAAAAATCACTGACATTTATGCCACAAGTGTTGACTATGACCCTACTTTGGATATTAGTATAGAATTTTATAAAACAGTTCAGAACAAACTACATTGGGCAATTACAGGACAAACTGCAGCTGAAATTATTGACGAACGTTCCGACAGTTCAAAAAAGAATATGGGTTTAACAACTTGGAGAGGTGTTCAAATCAGAAAATCTGACGTTACAATTGCTAAAAATTATTTGAACGAAGAAGAACTATCCGCTTTAAATAATTTAGTGGAACAATACTTGGTTTTTGCACAAGGACAAGCACGGCGAAGAGTACCAATGTATATGAAAGATTGGATTGAAAAATTAAATGGATTCTTGACACTCAACGACTGTGAAATACTGACTAATGCAGGAAGCATATCTCACGAATTGGGGAAAGCAAATGCTGAACGGGAATATGAAAAATTTAAAAAGAATCGTCAAAAAACAATCGGTGATAGCGACTTTGAAAAAGTTATTAAAAAGATAGAAAACAAAAAAAGGAAATAATCCTAACAAAGGTGCAAAAAAATGATAAAGCCTGTTACGATTACTCTGTAAGTGGCAGAAACCTCTTAAATTGTACGTTTAAGCGAAATTAAAAGTGAAAATGGGCTTGTTGTTAATTATTATGAAGGTTTAAATATTAATTTCTTTCCTCAAAACAAGGAGGACAAAGTTTTATTGCATTGTGTTTACAGGCTTCAATACATTTGCCACAAGAATCGCATAATTCGTATTTAAAACTATATTCATTTTCTTTACATGGCACATCAAAACTAACACAATATTTTATGCACTTAGAACAGGTGTTTAAAGAATCCCGACTTATAACTGCATGTGGACAGGCTTTAATGCACTCCTCACATTTAACACATTTTGAAAAGTTTATTACAGGAATAAGACTTGCTGTGATTTTTTTTGTATTTAGATTCATATATTAGAGTTTAGAATGTTTTCTGTTATTTTATTTACTATATTATAGGATACGCTTTTAGGAAACATTTCGCCAATTGTTTTTGTATTTACCATCGCATCAACAAAATTAGGATCAAAATAAATTTCTCCTAATAAATCATAATTATTTTTTTTGCATAAGTCTATAATTTTTGCATTAATTTTTACATTCAAATCAGCCTTGTTTATTATAATTCCAAAATTTAGTTTAAAACTTTCAACTAATTCTATTGTACGTTTTAAATCATGCAAACCTGAAAGCGAAGGTTCTGTTACAATAATGCAATAGTCAACACTTGTAACCGTGGAAATAACCGGGCAACCAATACCTGGAGGTCCGTCAATAATAATATGTTCTATATTGTGAATTTCTGAAATTTCTCTTGCTTTTTTTCTAACTAAATTTACAAGAAGTCCTGAATTTTCTTCGCCAGGAGCAAGATGTCCCAAAACTATTTTTCCAAATCTAAAATTTCCATTTAAAAGTTTACTTTCTGTAGAAGGATGCATTGTAATTGCATTTACAGGGCAAATTTTTTCACAAAGTCCACAGCCATCACAAAAAACATCAGAAATTACAAGCTTATCATTTTTATTTTTACTAATAGCATCAAAACGGCAGTAAAGCATACATTTTCCACAATTTGTACAAATATCATAATCTATTACAGCAGCTTCTGCTCCAACAAAACTTTTTTCTTCATTAATTTCCGGGGTAAATAATAAATACATATTTGCAGCATCAACATCGCAATCTGCTAAAACTACATTGCCTATAACATTTGCTATTGCTGCTGTAATACTACTTTTTCCTGTTCCGCCTTTTCCGCTAATTACTGCTATTTCCATAATTTTTTAATAAATAATCAAATAAATTTTCTAATTTTAAAGCTAATTCCGGCATGATATCAGCTATGATTTTTCCTTCAGAATAATTTTTAGCAATTTCCTTGTCAAAAGGAATTTCTAATAGCAATTCTATATCTTCGTCTAATAAATAATCATACACAGCTCTATCGCCTAATCCTGCTCTATTTACAACAACACCATATTCTTTACCCAAGCTTTCTAAGGTAGAAATCGATTGTTTTAAATCTGATAATCCAAAAGGAGTAGGCTCTGTAATTAAAATTACATAATCAACTTCTGCAACTGTGTGGATAAAAGGACAAGATGTACCAGGCGGAGAATCGAAAATCTTTATTTTATGTTTTTTTGTGATTTTTTTAGCCGCTTTAATAACATTTACAGGGGTCATAACGCCTTGGTGCATTTTAGCTTCATATAAATTCTCCTTTCCAACACAAAT
>JALOAQ010000154.1 GCA_023228725.1 Bacteroidales bacterium
AAACCAGATGTACGAGTATCCTCAGCTAAAATAAAATCAACTTCTTTTAAAATTCTTACAGCTCGAAAACTCATATCTTCCAAATTTCCAATAGGCGTTGGCACAATATAAAGTTTAGTCATAATTTTCTACAAATTTTGTTAGTAAACCAAAAAGCTGATTATAGCCTCCAAATGTTAATGTTTCTAATTTATCTTTTGGATGATGATAATAAGTTTTTCCACCCATGGTATAAATAAAAACCGAGCTCACTCCCATTTCATGAAATGGATAATGATCGCTATTAGCTGCAATATCGCGGGCATTCATAATTTCAAAAAAATGATTTTCAGCATTTAGTTTTTGAAACAAATTCCATTCTTTTTCATATTTCTCGTTTGCTGCATTTACAATCATAATCCCCTCATCTCCTGTTCCCGCCAAATCAATATTTACCAAAACTTTTATTTTTTCCAAGTCAAAAATTGGATTTAACACATAATATAATGAACCCAATAAACCAGCTTCTTCGCCAAAGAAAAACATAAAAGCAATTGAATATTCAGGCTTATTTTTAGAATAATAATCAGCCAAATCAAGCAAAAAAGCAGTGCCGCTCGCATTGTCCTGAGCTCCTGGCATATAAACTTTTTTACCCATTTTTCCCAAATGATCGTAATGTGCTGTAAAAACTACAAAATCATCTTTTTTCCCGGGAATATAAGCAATAATATTTTTTGCTTTAAAATTTGGCTTTAATTCTGAATTCACATTTATGAATAAAGTTTTTGAATCATTTATATAAGATTCTCTTTTAATTTTCACAACAGGATATGATTGCTGCTTTCTACTTACAGACCACATTAATTCTTCGGGAATTAATTCAACAATACCGGCAAAAAACGAATTATTCATTAAAAAATTTGAAATATAAAATTTCTTAATATCAATATTTTCAGTTTGAGCATAATCAATTACAAAAAGAGATGATTTTAAATCTAAATTTTTGCTAATAAACTGAATAATTCCAATAGTATCATTTAGCATTAGAGAATCAGGCTTCCATAATTCGTATTTTTTATTGATTTTTGGACAAGCAGGACCAATTAAGTAATCAATACCAGGGATTAATTTTTTATTATTCAATTTAACAGTCAATCTACCAGGAAAAGTATTAACAGGATAATAAAAGTCTTGAAAATAAGAATCGCCAAATTTTTTCAAACCACTTTTTGAAAGTTCAACTGAAATAAACTTGGCAGACAATTCTGCTGCATTGCCAACATATCCACGTCCAGCAAATTTTTTGGAACTTAAAATTCCTATTCTTTCTTTTGTTTTTTCAAGATTTTGAGCGTTTAAAAGATTAAAATAAAAAGTAAAAAAACAAACTAATACTCCAAAAACTATTTTAATTTTAAACATATCTTCTTTTTACAATATTCAAAAAGCTTTCCACAGTAGAATCTGCACCATCCCAATGAAAACGAGAACTTAAATAATTTTTGGCATCTTCTAAAGATTGTAAATTATTAAGATTTGTTATTGTTTCATCAAATAAATCTGTATTTCCCTCAAATAATTCGCGAATAAATAAAAACCTATCCCCAACCCCAATAGCAGAACGAATATCTGAAACAGGTTTTAATCTTGCATTTACACCTTGAGCATTTGTTTGTGAAGCTAAAATTTCATTTATAGAAGTTTTATTTTGTCCTAACTGCTCAGCAACAATTTTTGGAGAACTAACAGGAGTTTCACTTGAAAATAAACTTGCTTGTTCAAGTGGATTTGACTTTTCAACTTCTTTTTTAGTTTCTATAATTTCTTGTTTTGGTTCAGGTTTTTCTTCTTTCGGTTCAGGTTTTTCTTCATCCACTTCAAAAAAATCAATAGAGATTTCAGTTTCTAACACAGGTTTTTTTTCAATATTTTCATTTGGAAGCTCAATTTCAACAAGTTTTTCTTGCTCAACAACATTTTCAACTATAGTTTCTACCTCATGTTTTTCTATTTTTTTAGGCTTTAATAAACTTGCCTCAAAATATAAATCTTTAAGTTTTTGTAATAAAACATCCTTTTCTAAGTCAGTAATATTCTCATTTTCAATACTGTCAATAAAACTTATGATTTTATTTAATTTTTCTTTTATAATAAAAACCTTTTCCATGCAAAATATTTTTCTAAATTTGTAATTAATTATTTTACAAAAATAAAAAAAATATTGAATGTTTCTTGAACAACCTAAAAAAGCTGAGCCAAAAAAAGGCTGGATAGAAGTTATTGCCGGTTCAATGTTTTCGGGAAAAACCGAAGAACTTATCAGACGCTTGCGCCGTGCTGAGTTTGCTAAACAAAAAGTTGAAATATTTAAACCAGCAATTGACACAAGATATTCAGATGAAGAAGTTGTTTCACACAATGCGAGTTCAATTCGTTCTACTCCAGTAAGCTCTTCGCAAAATATACTTTTATTAAGCGGAGATGTAGATGTGGTTGGAATTGATGAAGCACAATTTTTTGACGATGGAATTATAGAAGTATGCATTAAATTGGCAAACCAAGGAATTAGAGTTATTGTAGCAGGTTTAGATATGGATTTTTTAGGAAGACCTTTTGGACCAATGCCAGCCTTGTTTTCTGTTGCAGAATATGTTACTAAAGTTCATGCCGTTTGTATGCACTGTGGAGATTTAGCACAATTTTCATATCGCTTTTCAGAAAATGAATCTGTGGTTGTGCTTGGCGAAAAAGATATTTACAAACCTTTATGTAGAAGATGCTATAACGAAACTAAAAATCAATAAATGCAAAAATATAATTTATCAAATATTGCGAAAATTATTGGAGGAAATTTTTTAGGAAATAAGAATCTGTATTTTTCTCAAATAGCAAGCGACAGCAGAAATATTACAAATTATAAGGATTTATTGTTTTTTGCAATTAAAGGAGCTAATAATAACGGACATAAATTTATTGATGAACTTTACAAAAAAGGAGTTAGAAATTTTGTAATTTGTGAAGATATAAATACAGAAAAATATACTGATGCCGGCTTTTTAAAAGTTGAAAACTCAATTCTAGCACTTCAACAAATAGCAGGATATAAAAGAAGTTTTTATAAAAAACCAATAATTGCAATAACAGGAAGCAATGGAAAAACAATAGTAAAAGAATGGCTACACCATATTTTAAGTCCATTTTATAAAATCAGTCGTTCGCCTAAATCTTATAATTCTCAAATTGGAGTTCCTCTTTCTTTATGGCTTATAGACGATAAGAGTGATTTGGCAATTATTGAAGCCGGAATTTCTTTACCAGGTGAAATGCAAGCTTTAGAAAAAATCATTAAACCAGAAATTGCTGTTATTAATAATATAGGTAAAGCTCATTCGGCAAATTTTAAATCTACAGAACAACTTTATCAAGAAAAAGCAATATTGCTAAAAAACTGTAAAACTACTATAGTCAACAAAGATGACGAACTACTTTTTAACACAGTTTCCAAATTAAATATTCCTAATACTTACACATATTCTAAAAATAAAAATTCTGATTTTTTTGTAGAAAAAATTGAAAAATCAAGTGATAATTCGCTTATAACAATAATTTTTAAAGACAAAAAATATAACATTAAAATTCCTTTTACAGACCTTGGCTCTATTCAAAATGCTATTACTTGTTTTGGTATTATTTCAATTTTTGATGAAAGTAAAATAAATCAATTTATTCCAAGATTTGAAAGTCTTCATGGTATTGAAATGAGATTGGAAACTATAGAAGGAATTCAAAATAGTATTATTATAAATGATGCCTACAATTCAGATATTAATTCTTTAATAATTGCTCTCGACTATCTAAATCAGAAAAAAACTGATAAAAACACTATATTAATAATGTCGGACATTCTTGAAAGTGGTGAAAACGAAGAAGTCTTTTACAAACAAATTTCACAAATTATTAAAGAAAAAAAACTTAAGCATTTTATTGGAATTGGCAATAAATTAAGTAAATATAAAAATTTATTCCCTAAAGATTCTGCTTTTTATCTAGATACAAACGAATTTCTTGAAGAAATTTCCCTTCACGCTTTCAGCAACAAAGCTGTTTTATTAAAAGGAGCCCGCTGCTTTAAATTTGAAAAAATTTTCAATCGTCTTCAATATAAAAACCACTTATCCATAATAGAAACCGACTTAAACTCAATGAAACATAATCTTGATTTTTTTAAATCAAAAATTGGAGATAAAACCATGCTAATGGTTATGGTTAAGGCTTTTTCTTATGGTAGCGGATATAGAGAAGTTGCTAGTTTTTTACAACATAATAGAGTAGATTATTTAGCTGTAGCTTTTGCAGATGAAGGCATAGAATTAAGAAAGCTTGGAATTCATCTTCCAATTATGGTAATGAACCCAAATATCAGAGCTATACATAGCATGATAAAATACAAATTAGAACCGGAAATATATTCTTTAAAAATTTTAAAAGAATTTATTGATGAAATAAAACTTTCAAATGTAGAAGATTTTAAAATTCATATAAAACTTGATACAGGAATGCATAGATTGGGCTTTTGTAAAAATGATATTCCCAAACTTAGAGAATTAATTAATTCTTGTGAAAAAATTAAAATTGCTTCGGTTTTCACACATCTTTCAGGCAGTGATAGTGAAAATTTTGATTATTTCACGCATGAACAGATAAACGAATTTGATAAAAACTATTTAGAAATATGCCAAGCTGTTAAATACAAACCAATTCGACATGTTTTAAATTCTTCGGGAATTTTAAGATTTCCACAATACAAATACGAGATGGTGAGGCTTGGCATAGGTTTGTATGGTTTATTGCCAAATATTACAAATGAGCTTATTCCTGTTGCAGTTTTTAAGTCAGAAATTTCGCAAATTCATAAAATTAATTCTAAGGAAACTGTTAGTTATAATAGATCAGGAAAAATCAATCAAGATTCTGTTATTGCAACTATACCAATTGGCTATGCTGATGGTTTTGACAGGCGACTTGGAAATGGAAATTGGGAATTTATTGTAAATGGTAAAAAAGCAAAAACTATTGGCGATATATGTATGGATATGTGTATGATTGATATTACAAACATTCAAGCTAAAGAAGGCGATGAAGTGATAGTTTTTGGTTTAGAAAATTCTGTTATTAAAATGGCAGAAAAACTGAATACCATACCTTACGAAATAATTACAGGGATAAGTGAAAGAGTTAAAAGAGTTTATTTTGAGGAATAAAAAGAGATATTCTTCATAATAGTTAGAATTTTTCATCATTTAATCACGCAATATTCGCACATTTGTATAAA
>JALOAQ010000018.1 GCA_023228725.1 Bacteroidales bacterium
TTTTTTTATTGCTTAAACAAAAGCAAAACATTAGCAAACCCTCTGACAGTGAGGTTAATGGAAATTTTTGCTGAAATTTGTTTTACAGAAATGAAGTTTAGATTTTAATTCTAAAAGCAAAAAAAAAGGCTGTTTTAAATAAAATTATTAACATTATAATTAAAAGGTGTTTGATGAAATGGTAAAAAAATGTGAAGAAATTTGGGGAAAGTGCTTACAAATCATTAAGGATAATGTGCCTAAGATTAGTTATCAAACTTGGTTTGAACCTATTATTCCACTAGAACTTAATGATACGGTGTTAGCTATTCAAGTACCAAGTGAGTTTTTTTATGAATTTATTGAAGAAAATTTTCTTGACTTACTTAAAAAAACTTTACATAAGGTAATTGGTCATGGCGCAAAACTAGAGTATCATGTAGTAATGGAAAATGGTTCTAATTCAGATAAAACTTTTGTTCTAAAAAAGCCTTCGAGCGACAAAACTCCAATAACTAATCGCCCTGTGCAAGTACCACTTGATTTAGAAGCTAACGCAATTGTAAATC
This sequence comes from Bacteroidales bacterium, assembly GCA_023228725.1. GTDB lineage: Bacteria > Bacteroidota > Bacteroidia > Bacteroidales > ML635J-15 > Bact-19. The sequence goes on from JALOAQ010000018.1 coordinate 549, forward strand.
CTTTTGTAATTCCAGGTATAAAAAAAGTACACGTTGACCCCCACCTAAACTTAGATTATACTTTTGATAATTTTGTTGAAGGTGAATGTAACCGATTAGCTAGGTCGGCAGGCTATGCAGTTGCTCAAAACCCCGGAGGTACTGCTTTTAATCCTTTGTTTGTTTATGGAAGTTCAGGATTAGGCAAAACGCATTTGGCTCAAGCTATTGGTATAGAAGTAAAAAAAACAATGCCGGAAAAAGTAGTTTTATATGTTGACGCAAACAAGTTTTTAACTCAATATATGGAAGCTACTAGAAATAATAATAGAAATGATTTTATTCATTTTTATCAAATGATAGATGTATTGATAGTTGATGATGTTCAATATTTCTCTAAAAAAGAAGGAACTCAAGAAGTATTTTTTCATATTTTCAACCATTTGCACCAACATGGAAAACAATTAATTTTAACCTCTGATAAACCACCTGTAGAACTAAACGGCATGGAACAAAGATTGCTGTCAAGGTTTAAATGGGGTCTATCTGCCGATTTACAAGAACCAGATTTTGAAACTAGAATTAAAGTTTTAAAGAAAAAAACATATAAAGACGGTATAGTTATAAAAGAAGAAATTCTTGAATATATTGCTTCGCACATAACAAACAATATACGCGAACTTGAAGGAGCTTTGATATCTTTGTTGGCTCAATCAACTCTTAACAAAAAAGAAATTACATTAGAACTAGCTAAAAACATGATTGACAAACTAGTTAAGAGTACCAGAAGAGAAGTTTCTATTGATTATATCCAAAAAGTTGTTTGTAATTATTTTTCAATGCCAGTAGAAACCCTTGCCTCTAAAACGCGTAAACGTGAAATAGTGCAAGCCAGACAAATAGCTATGTATTTTGCAAAAACAATGACAAAGTCTTCTCTAGCAGCTATTGGTTCTGCTATTGGAAATAAAGATCATGCTACTGTTTTGCACGCTTTTAAAACAGTAAACAACTTAATAGATACCGACAAAAAGTTTAAAGCAGACGTTGAAGAAATTGAAAAAAGATTGAAAATGTAAATAAAAAGATTTTTAGATTTTTTTCAAGCCAATGGGAACCGACTATTTTTATACTATTGATAAACAAAGTGAAGGCATATATACAGAGAAATCAAGCAAATTTTTAGCCTTTGCTTTTCATGTAATTTCTGAAAATGAAGTAAAACAACATCTTAACGAATTAAAAAAGAAATATTTCGATGCTAGACACCAGGTTTATGCTTTTATTATAGGTAAAAACCAAGAAATTTATAGAGCTTCTGATGACGGAGAGCCAACAAATAGCTCAGGACCACCAGTTTTGGGTCAAATAAGATCAATGAATTTAACAAATACACTTATTGTTGTTGTTAGATATTTTGGTGGAACAAAACTTGGAGTACCAGGCTTGATAAATGCTTATAAAACTGCTGCAAAAAATGCTTTAGATAATGCAAAAATCATAAAAAAATATATAGAAAACAAACTTGAAATTATTTTTGACTATGAAGATGTGAATTTTGTAATGAAAGTGCTTAAAGACTATGAGGCAAACATAAAATCTCAAACATTTCAAGAAAATTGTAGTATAATTTGCACAATTAAGTTATCTTTGTATGAAAAAATTTTAAAAACATTAAAACAAAATCACAAGTTAATTATCAAAGAATATGATAATGAAAACATTTGCTAAAATATACTTCAAGCTAAACAGATGGAAATATAACGAGTTTCCGGATGTGAAAAAAGCAGTGGTTTTAATGGCACCACATACAAGCATGTGGGATTTTGTTTTAGGAAAACTATATTTTCACCTATACAACTATAAACCAAAAGTTTTAATAAAAAAAGAGGCTTTTTGGGGTCCTTTTGGGTTTATTTTAAAAAAAATGGGCGGAATTCCTGTTGACAGAGGTAAAAGAACAGGAATAACAGATATTGCAATTAAAAGCCTAATAGAAGCAGAAGATAGATTTTATCTTGTGATAACACCTGAAGGAACTAGAAAAAAAACTAAAAATTGGAAAAAAGGCTTTATTAGAATTGCAAAAGCAGCTGATGTGCCGGTTGTTATGAGGTTATTAAATAAAAAAAATAGAAAATTAGGTGTGATAGGACTATTAGATATGCAAGGCAACGATATAGAAATAATGGAAAGATTGAAAAAACAATATAAGGGCTTTACAGGACTTAAAAAAAATAAATTTGAAACAGGTTATGAGTAAATTAAAAGTTTCAGTATTACAAACTGATATTATTTGGGAAAATGCAGAGGAAAATTTAAAAAATTATAATAAAATAATTTTACAAAACCCCGGCTCTGATTTATACGTACTTCCTGAAATGTTTAATTCAGGTTTTACAAACAATATTCACGACTGTGCCGAAGATGAAAACGGAATAAGTTTAACAATGCTTAGTGAAATATCAAGAATTTCGGGTGCAGCCATAGCAACTTCCATGATATTAAAAGAAAATGGCTTATTTTACAATGTTTTTACTTTTGTAAAACCAGATGGTAGAATTGTTAAATACAAAAAAAGACATTTATTTAAACTTGGTGGCGAAGCAGAAATGTTTAGCAAAGGAGATGAAAGAGTTGTTTTTGAATTTAGAGGATTTAAAATTCTATTCCAAATATGCTACGACTTACGTTTTCCTGTATGGAATAGAAATGTGGAAGACTATGACCTAATGATAAATGTTGCGTCTTGGCCTGTAGAAAGACGTAAAATGTTTGATATTTTATTAAGAGCAAGAGCTATCGAAAATTTGGCTTACGTCATTGCTTGCAATAGAATTGGTAAAGATGGGAATAATTTAATTTACAATGGAGGTTCCTGTATAATTGACCCCAAAGGCGAAGAAATTGCATTAGCAAAAGATAATCAAGAAGAAATTATCAATGCAATTATTGATACCGAAATAATTAATGAATACCGTAAAAGTTTTCCAGCTCTTAACGATAGAGATGAATTTACTATTATAGTTTAATTTAAAAATTATTCATTTAAAGGGTAAATATTATTATCTAAATATAATCTTAAAGTTTTAATTTTATTTACTTCCAAATTTTCTCCCTTACTAATCACTTGTAATTGATTATTAAAGTTTTCTTTCCAGCTATCATCAGCAAAGGTAAAAACTCTAAGAATAGTCCCTTGTTGCGGATGGTCTTCTCCATGATAAACAGTCCAAGCATATTCTCTACCTTTCACAAATTTATCAGCTTCATAATACAAAGTATAGCTCGTATCAGATATTGGAATATTATAAATTAAATCCCAGTTTCCGGGGTTATAAACTTTCAAATACAAGGTCTTTTGTTTAGGATTTTTCCAAGTAAGAGTTAGGCTATCAACCAATAAAATTGCCTCATCAAAGGGGGCTAACAAAATATCTCCTACAGCTCTATAAACCCCACCGCTACGCCTTGCTTTTTCACTTTCTTCAATCATATTATTAGCTATATAATCAAAAAACTCTTGGGTTAAATTACTATTACCAACATTTTCATAAATTTTATTCAAATCTTTAATGCTGTAAGTTCCGGGATTGCTAATACCCATAGGAACCTCGTCTTTATTTGTCAGTACTAAATAAGTATTAGCAGGTAACTTAATGCTAGTTTTAGAGTTCAAGTAAGTGTCTCTTTTTATGTTTACTTCTTTACCTTTTTCAAGAATTACAGGATTACCTGAAAAGTAAAACACTTTATATTCGCTTTCTTGAGCGTTTAAACCTATCACGAATAAACTCAAAGCGAATAATACGGCGAAAATTTTTAATTCTTTCATCTTTTGTATAATTAAATTTTTGTGTTAAATATGAATCTATTTTAAAAAGTTCTAATGTTTCTTCGTACAAATAAAGCACCTCAATACACAATACCAAAGTCAGCACTGATGGTATCATATCAATTTTCATACCAAATTTTGCAAAAATCATAAAAGTAGCCCATAAAACCAGTATTATCAACAAAAATTGTATTGGTTTTGATAAAATGTCGAACAATTTAGCCCCATGCACATAATAATACACCAACCACATCAAAAACAGTTGGCATATAACTAAAGCTATCAAATAATTTATCCAGTTTGGTAATTTGTAAATATAATTTTTAGCCAACATCATACTTAGGATATGTGCGTGAATTTCAATACCTTTTGTGTCGGCATAACCATATTCCGAACGTTTTAGTGGCGTGAAATGACTATCTGTCGTATCTGTTGCTGCTCCTTCAAACATTCTTACATAACCCATTAATACAATTTTATCTTTTATAATTTCTAAATTTGAATTTGTATCATTAACTTCTTCATAATCAAAAATTATATAAGGATGATAACCTGCTCGATAATTAATAAGCTCTGTTTTTGTTTTACGTTTGGCAAAATCCAAAAAAACTTCTTCATCATATTTGCTCATTATTTCTAAAGAAAAAGCATTGATTATTGTATCGTTAAATTTAATAAACTTATCAAATTCTCTAACTATTGTTGGGTCAGCTATAAATTCTAAATGTCCTACCGGCAAGTCGCCAAAAAAAGGATCTGATTTTATTATACCAATAGCTTGGTCTTCGTCCTCTTCATCAAAAACACCAAAACCTCCCATAACAATATTATTGTTTGAATGCAAAGCTTGTTTTAACAAAAAATCTTCCATCCCTCTTTTTTCTGCAAAAACGGCATCTATACCAATAACTTTAGGTTGAAATTTTTGTAAAGTTAAAATTTGATTTGCTAACTCGGCACGACTTAAATGACCAATATTTACAATAAAGATGTCAGTATCAGGCACCATATCATTATGTCGCAATTCGGAATAATACAAATCTGTATAATCAAAATTATCAAAAAAATCATCTAAAGGATTAAATAAATCAACAGAATCAATAATAGCCCACAAAAGTAAAACTGCAAAAAAGGTAAATATATTTATTATTAAAGCATCAAAAAAAGTGTAATATTTTTTTTGTTTTTTCATTTACTTATTCTAAATTTACATTTTATACAAATATAGTTATTTTTTTAAAACATGACATTATGAAAAAAATATTTTTTATTTTAATTTTTCTAAGCATTTTATTTTTTGCAAAATCACAAATAGTGATACAACAATCCGACTTAGCACAAGCTACTGACACTTTTTTGATATATGTTGATATGAATCCTGATATAACAATAGATTTAATTGGAGGAGAAAATTTAACTTGGGACTTTTCAGGCTTAACTAAAGATTACGATAATTTTGCTTGTTATGCTCCAAAACAAGAATTAGAATTCGCCGAAGAGTTTCCTTTATCGCAGTTTTATACTTATGGACCTGGTTTTATTTATGCAGGGCCTGGTGGCGGTGCTCCTCTTGATAACTGGGGCTATATGTTGTTTTATACCGACAACCAAGGATTATTTGCCGAAGGTTTTTACTCAGATTATGGTATGGGTTATAAAAGCACATATAATACTCCACCGGAGTTACTTATGTTTACACCGGCAAATTATTTAGATAATAAAATAAATAATTCTTACTGGGAAGTAGTTGTTAACGAAAACTCAAGCGACTACGACACAATATACCGCCGAAATATTGACAAACAACTTGAAGCTGATGCCTGGGGAAATTTAACATCAGATTTTGGTAATTTTGAGGTTTTAAGAATACATGAAACAGGAACAAGTGTGGACTCTATTTTTGGGTATGTGGGGAATACGACTTTTTTCAAAACAGAAGTTGCTAATGAAATTATCAATAAATATTATTTTTGGGCAAAACATTGGCGTAATCCAATTATAACTTTATACTGTGACGAGAATAATAATATTTTAAGAATAGATTATTTAATGGGGTCATTATTTTCTAATATAACAGAAAATAGTTTTAAAAACCTAAATATTTATCCCAACCCTAGTGAAAGTAGTATTTGCGTAAAAAATGCCAAAGATTTTATTGAAATTTATAGTATTGATGGAAAATTAATTTTAAAACACAAAATTATAAACGATTTTGAAACCATAAATTTAACTAACTTAAGCAAAGGAATTTATATAATAAAAGACGCTTCTAATAAGCAAGAAAAATTAATTTTGAAATAAAATAAAAAATACTTTTTCTGATATTTTGGAAAAATACATTTTAAAATTTTATCATTAATTTCAGATTAAACCTTCGCCCTGTAAGATAGTTGGGAACGCCATATTGCTGACCGCGTATATCTGTTACATAAGTGTATGAAACTTCATTTTTAATATCAATTAAATTAAAAGCTTCAAGACTTAACCAAATAGATTTAAAATTAGCCCAAAACTTATTTGTTTGAGCAAATTTTCCTTGTCCATCTAAAAGTTGTTTTGAAATACCAAGGTCTATACGCCTATAAGGTCCAAAACGCGCCGGCTTATCTGCTTTTTCTACCGGCAATCCTGTTCCAAACAATAAATTAATATAAGCCTGCCAAGTTTCGTGTTTAGGAATATAATCTTGAAAAAATATTCCAAAATTAATTCTTTGGTCGGTTGGTCGAGGTATCATACCTAAATAAACAGTATCAATTGTACCGTTTGGGTTTCTTTGTTTATAAAAATCACCTTCAATATCTTCCATAGTTTGCATAATTGCAACACTAAACCAAGATTCTGTTCCAGGAACAAACTCTCCGTTTACCTTTGCTTCAAAACCCATGCTATAACCCGAAGCCAAATTTTCCCCATAATATCTAATTCTAACATTATCAATATCATAAGGAATTAAATTATACATATATTTATAATATGCTTCTGTAACAAGTTTAAAAGGTCGCCCCCAAGCTTTAAAAATATAATCACCGCCGGCAACAAGCTGATAAGAAGATTGAGCTTTAATATCTGAGTTCAAACTACCATCCAAACGCCTTACTTCCTTAAAGAAAACAGGTTGATGATATAATCCTGTAGAAAAACGAAAAACTATATCTTTTTTCCAATTAGGTTTAAAACCGATATTTAATCTTGGACTTAGCAAAAATTCTTTATTAAAATCCCAATAATTAAGCCTCAATCCTCCACCCATAGAAAATTCGCCAGCATTCAATTTTATAAGATAAGAATCTTGAATAAAGGCATTAATTCTATTACTATAAATCGCCATATTATCTATATCAGTATAAAACAAAGGAAGTATATCTCGATTTGCAGGAATTAATTCTTGTTGGGAATAACCATAAGAACCTAAAGAATATCCTGCCGAATCAACCATATTCCATTCGTGAACTGCATAATTAAAAGTTTCATAATTGTACTGAGTACCCCATAAAATATTGTGATTACCAATTTTATAATCACCAATATATTTAAAAGAAGAAACATAAGCGTCCAAATAATTTCTTGCATGATTTAGATAAGAACCTATACCAATATTTGCAACACTGTCGCCCAAATTATCAGAACCTAATTGTTTATCCAATTCATTTAAATAATACTGAGATAAAATATCAAAAGTTTCTTGCTCCATAGCATAATAAGAAGACAAAATAAACTTCATGTTTAAATTCTTACTTTTCTTGTAACTTGCAGTAATGGCACCCGTCATATTTTGAAATTTATTCTTTTCCTGACCTTCAAAATACATCATAATTTTAAGTGCTTCATTTAAAGTACCCCAAGAAGTTTCTCTATCTTTTGGAATAAAATCAAAAACATTATTACTAATATTTCCTAAAAAACTTAATTCAAATTTATCGCTAAAATCGTAAGTTAAATAAGTTTGAAAATCAAAAAAACGAGGGTCATAATTACCCTCTGTGTCTAAAGTTCCTAAAACATATTTTGTAGTTTTATACCTTAAACCTGTATTATACCTAAAAAGGTGGTTTTTACTCACTCCTTCTACATGAACATTAGAACCAAGTAGGCTGGCATTAATACTTCCACCAAATTGCGAAGGTTTTCTATATTTTATATCAAGTACAGAAGACATTTTATCTCCATATTTTGCTTCAAATCCGCCTGCCGAAAAAACAACTGCCGAAACCATATCAGAATTTATAAAACTCATGCCTTCTTGCTGGCTTGATCTTATCAAAATAGGTCTAAAAACTTCAATATCATTTACAAAAACTAAATTTTCATCAAAATTTCCACCTCTAACATTATATTGTGAGCTAAGTTCATTACTTGAAGAAACAGAAGGCAAAGATTTTAACATATCTTCAAATCCGCCAATACTAGGAATTTTAAGAGAAATCTCAGGATTTAAACGCATTGCTGAGCCATGCCTATCCGTTGTTGAAACAATTTCGGCACTTGGTAAAATATTCGCAGATTCAACTAAGTTAATTTCAATATTAAAAACTTCATTAGGTTTTAAATGCAATAAAAATGTTTTAGTTTCAAAACTTAAATATGAAATTTCAACATTTATATCAACAGAAGCAGGAACTGTTAATTCAAAAAAACCATTTTTATCGCTGGTAGTACCAATTTTATGACCCAAAACGCTAATATTTGCATAATGCAAAGCTTTTGAATTTGAATCATATACATTTCCACTCAATTTTGCAGTTTGAGAAAAAGCAAAACTGCTAATAAGACATAATATTATAATGTTAAATATAAATTTCAATTTCATAAACAAAGAAAAACATACTTATAACTTTAAGCCCGCAAATATATTGTTTTTTATTTAATCTTTCTTGTTAATTTCAGGATAAACTATGCGGGCGTGATAAATGTTTTTTATTTTTTGAGCAAAAATTTGTTTAGCCTTAGTTATCTGTTTTAGTGTAATATTAACATCATCAAACTGTGCGTCTTTAAGTTGGGCATCAATTATTTTAGATACAGTCTCGTGAATATTTTCAACCGTATAATCTTTTAAAGTTCTTGAAGCGGCCTCTATTGCATCAGCCATCATCATAACAGCAGTTTCAATGCTACTAGGTTTTGGACCAGGGTATTTAAAATTTGAAACATTAACTTCTAAATCAGGATTAGCATTTATCCAAGAATTATAAAAATACTTAGTTAATGAAGTTCCATGGTGAGCTGTTATAAACTCTGCTACCTGAGAAGGAAGTTTATACTTTTTGGCTAATAACACACCTTCTTCAACATGAGAAATTATTTTCGTTGCACTTTCTTCAAAATCTAATTCAGTATGTATATTAAAACCTGATTGATTTTCGATAAAATATTCTGAATGATAAGTCTTTCCGATATCATGATATAAAGCTCCAACTCTTGCTAACAAAGAATTTCCTCCCAATTCATTTACCACAGCTTCGGCTAAATTGGATACTTGTATAGAATGCTGAAAAGTACCGGGTGCTTGTTCTGAAAGTAACCTTAAAGCAGGATGATTAGTGTCGCTCAATTCCAATAAAGTATAATCAGAAACTAAGCCAAAAGATTTTTCTAAAATATATACAAAAGGCAAATACAAGAGAACTAAAAATGAACTGACTACAAAAGGTTTTAAATCTTTTAAAAACTCAATGCCAAAACCCTTTCCTTTCATCAATGAGAAACCATAATTTAATAAAAAATAAGTTAAAAAAACAATTAGGATAGTTATAAAAATATGTTGACGCTTTTGGCTCTTTTTTAAACTAAACATAGCTACTAAACCAACTAATATCTGAATAATTAAAAACTCAAATTGAGATGCTGCAAAAAAACCAACTATAAATAAAGTAAATAAATAAACAAAAAATGAAACTCTAAACTTATAAAAAGTCATCATTAAAAGTGGGAAAAGTACAAAGGGAATATTATTTACATCAAATTCTGTATATTGAAATACTATATAAACAGTCAATATTGTTACTAACATTTGAATAGAAAAAAAACTACTCATTTTAAATGAATTAACAATTTCTCTATAAAAACTTAAATAATATAAAAACAAAATAGAGAATAATAAAATAAAAATTATTGAAATTCCTAGGCTAACTTTCCAAGTATTATGTTGTAAATCTTTTGTCAGATAATCTTGCATAGAGTTTAATACTTTATATTCATAATCACCAACAATATTGCCTTTGCGTATAATCACTTGTCCTGCTTGAATTACCCCCAAAACCGGACTTATTTTCGCAACTTCCTCATCAATTGCTTGCTCATTATAAACTTTATTATATAAAATATTTGGTTGAATAGAACTAGGTGAAATTAAAACTTTTATTTTATTTGTCATAGCAGTATCAAGCAACTCAGATAAATGCTCTTCGTAAATTTCTAACAAAGCTTTACTAAATTCAAACTTAGTGTAAAAATTATTTACAGAAATTAATTCAGAGTCTCCATTTTTGTCAAAATAAACCTCCAATGCATTATTATTCAAGTCAAATTCGGAAAGTTCAATTATTCCACGCTTATAATATTTTGAATTAATTTTTTCAAACTCACTATAAAAATCCTCAACTATTTTAATTTGTTTATTTTTAATATTAAATAAAAACAAATTGTTTTTACTTGTTTTAAATGAAGCTAATATCTCTTCAATTTCACTTTGCACTAAATTTTTATATTCATTAATTGCAAAACTGTCTTTAATATAATGTGGCACAAAATTTCTTACTATACTATCCTTCTCAATATTAATTTCATCTTGTGTTTTATAAATAGGAAAATCTATTTCTGCAACTAAATTTTCATAAAGCCAAGGAGCACCATGATTATAAGTATATTTGAATTGCTTTTCGCGTGGAAAAATAAACACAAGCAAACTTGCACTTATAATAAATAGAATAATTAAGTAAATAAAAGCAGCCTTATTTTTAACTTTCATCTTGTTTAAATTCTTGTCTTAAATAAAAGCAAATATAGTGTTTTAAAATATAAAAATAAATAAAAAATTTAAAATAGCTTAATAATCGGAAAGTAATTACAAGTAAAACATAATTTTATGAAAATATTTTGTAAAAATTTAAAATTTATTTGTTTTTGTCATAAAAATGTAGTATATTGTAAAAAAATTATTGCCATGGAAACTTTATCACATTATCAAACAATTAAAAGGCTTTTTCAATTTAGTATTAAAATAGTAGATCTATATGAATACTTAATCGAGCAAAACAAGAAACCTATTGCTGTTCGTTTACTTAATTCCACTTTTAATGCTAGTTGTGCTTATCAAAACAAGGTCTATTCCGACAAAAGAAAAGATATTAAAGAATATGAGCAAAAAACTTATATTAATTTTAAAAACATAATATATTGGTTAGACCAATGTCAAAAATCCGGTTATCTTCAAGAGCCTGAACTTATAAACGAAGCTGTTAATTTACAAGAATTGTGCTGTAATCAAGCATAAAAAAAAGAAATAATTGTGAGATTATTTTTACTTAAAATTTGAATTATTGTAAAAATTATTAACTTTACAATTAATTCATGAAAAGTATATTTTTTGCAATATTGATTTTGAGTTCTACTTTTTTTATCAAAGTAAGCTATTCACAAGATATACATTTTAGTCAATTTTTCTCCTCCCCTCTTTTCTTAAACCCTTCAAACGCAGGTGATTTTCCTGGAGATTATAGATTTGTTTTAAATAATAAAAATCAATGGAATAGTTTTACAGATGCCTACTCAAGTTTTGCAGGTTCAATAGATGCAGGCTTTGATAATACTTTTATTAAAAATTCCCGCTCCGGAATTGGTTTGCAAATAAACAACGACATTGCAGGAGACGGACGATTTGGAACTACACAATTATATCTTAATCTTGCCTATCAACTAAGTTTAGATAAATCGCAAAACTTCAAACTAGGCTTAGGTTTTACTGGCGGATATGTAATGCACGGAATAGATTTTAATAAGCTTTATTTTGGAAACCAATACGATGGAGAAAGGTTTGATGAAAATTTACCCTCAGATGAAATTCTAAGTAATCATAAAATGTCTTATCCTGATTTTGCAACAGGAATAAAACTAAAATATAAATATAATCACAAATTTAATTTCGAATTGGGATATTCTGCATATCATTTTTTGCAAGCTAAACGTAGTTTTTTTGAAAATTCAGAAATGATTTTACCAATAAAACATTCCACAATTGCTTTTGCAGAATATGAAATAGTAAACGATTTTTATTTAGAAGCTCATTTTCTACATATGTTACAACAAAAACATAATGAAATAAATATAGGCGGAATTATGCGACTAGATTATAACCCCATAAATTTACAATCATTATATTTTGGAGCTTTGCTTAGAACTAGCGATGCAGGTATTATTGTTTTTGGATTAAAATACCATAATTTTAAAATTTGTTTTAATTATGATATAAATTTTTCAAATTTAAGCACAATTAGTAAAGGAAAAGGTGGAGCAGAATTTTCTATTATTTATATATTTTTAAAACCTAAACCTTTTCAAGCTCCTGAATATAAAAAATGTCCGGATTTTATATGATGAAAATAAAAATAATTTACATATTAATAATATTTCTAAGTATAAATTCTTATGCACAGGACAAAGAAGTAGTTCAGCTTATAATTTCTGGCGACAAAGCTTTTCAAGAAAAAAACTGGTACGGAGCTGCAAAACTATACGAAAAAGCTCTAAAATTTAATCATAGAATGCAAGATATTGTTTGGAAAACCGCACAAGCTTATCGCTTAGATAACGATTATGTAAGAGCAGCCAAACATTATAGATATTTAACAGAAAAAAACCAAAAAAAATATCCCGAAGCAATATATTATTATGCCGAAATGCTTAAAGCAAACGAAGAGTTTATTAAAGCACAATATAATTATCAAAAATTTATAGAAATTAATGAAAAAGATGATAATAATTTAAAGCTAGAAAAGTCTAAACAAGAAATATTAAACTGCGAAAAAGCATGGAAAATGTACAATAATCCATCAGGAATAGAAGTGATTCAATGCGATTCTAATATTAATTCTGTTTATAGCGACTTTTCTACTTCATTTTATAAAGATTCTATTTTAACTTTTGCATCAATTAAGCCCTTAAATGACAGTGTAAGAATATATAAATCAAAAATTTATCAAACAATTTTTTTTGAAGCGAATAATAGTACAGAACTTTTCGACAAAACAATAAATAAACCTGATTTTGACATTGCTAATCCTCATTTTTCAAAAGACGGAAAAACACTATGGTTTACTATATCTGAATCTTATGAAACAGGAAATACTTATATTTATACTTCTGAAAATATTGATAATAAATGGACAGAACCACAAAAACTACCTGATATAATAAATAAACCTAACTATAATTCTACACAGCCATTTATGTTGGAAAGAGAAGGTAAAAACAATATATTCCTATTTTCTTCCGACCGACCCGAAGGCGAAGGAGGCTATGATATTTATTATGTAGAAGTTTTACCGGATAATTCGTGGGGATATGTAAGAAATTTAGGCAGAGCGATTATTGAAGACCAAACTCTGCGTAACTTCCTAGATACCACATCTTTAATCAATACTCCCGGAAATGAGATTACTCCTTTTTATAATGATAAAGATTCATGCTTGTATTTTTCATCAGACTGGTACGAAAATCTCGGTGGCTATGATATTTTTAAAGTGAAAGGAAATTTTAGAGTATGGGAAGAAGTTGAAAACCTAGGGTATCCAATAAATACAGCACAAAACGACAGCTATTATAAAATATATCCCGAACAAGGATTAGCTTTTTTTACAAGCAATAGAAAGTCAGCATTTGCAATAGAAAAACAAAGTTGCTGTAATGATTTATTTTATCACGAACTCGAAAAAGAGATTATTCCTGAATTAATAACAGAAAGAAAAATTACAACAATTATTACAAAAACAAAACTTTTAGTCCCAATAACATTATATTTTCATAATGACCAACCCGTACCAAATTCGTGGGACACAGTTACTAATTTAAACTACACAACAACATATTATGACTATTTGAATTTACAAGAAAATTATAGAAAAATGTATTCGCGAGGATTAGCAAAATCAGAAAAATTAATAGCCATAGACAGTATAGATTACTATTTTTCATATAATGTTCAGGACAATTACAATAAACTTTTAGAATTTACAAATCTTATGCAAGAGCTTTTAAACGAAGGTCAAAAAATCATTATCACCATTAAGGGTTATACAAGTCCACTAAATACCGCAGCTTATAATATTAACCTTGCCAAACGCCGTATTTCAAGCTTAGTTAATTATTTTGCCGAATACGAAAACGGTTTATTTATTCCTTATTTAGAATCTGGACAATTAGAATACGAGTTTGTTGCTTTTGGAAAAACTTTGTCTGACGGAAAAGTAAGCGACGACCCCAAAGATCCAAGAAATTCAATTTATAGTCCCGCAGCATCAAGAGAGCGTAAAATAGAAATTATTGCAATTTCTGTGGTAGATATAGAACAAAATTAAAGATTTGCTGTTATAAAAAATATTAATTTATTAAAAAAGAAAAACTAAGTTTTTATGACAAAACTTTTTGAAATAATTAAAAACCTAAATTGGCAAGGTATAATCCAAGAAACACTAATGATTACAAGTTTTGTTGTAATTGTAATGTTATTAATTGAATTTTTTAATGTTTTAAGTCGCGGTAAATTAACAAAAGTTATTAGTAAAAAACCAGGAATTCAAATTATTACAGGAACAATTTTAGGACTGATACCTGGTTGTATGGGAGTTTTTACCGCAGTATCACTATATACCCACAGACTTTTTACTTTTGGTGCAATGTTAGCTACAATGATTGCTACCGCCGGAGATGAAGCATATTTTATGTTAGCCCTAATGCCAAAAACTGCTTTATTACTTTTTGGTATTTTAGCTGTACTTGCAATAATATCAGGATTTTTAGTTGACAAATATTTAAAAGTAAAAAATTATGCCGCCGACAAAGAATTTTCATTTGAAGTTCACGAACACGATGAGTGCTACGACAAGCCAAGTAGTACTTTTTCTTTTAAAAATTTTAGTTTTTTACCTAAAAGGATTATAATTTTAGCCATAATTTTAAGTGTGGTGGGATTAACTTTTGCTGGAATTATTGGACATTCGCATTCAGATAAATTAATTTTTAGTTTACCTACCGCTAATTCAACAAAAAAAGTGGAAATGAGTGATTTAAAAATTGAACACACACATAATCATGAACATATTTCGGATAATTCACATAATGAGCATAATCACGAGACCGACCATCATCACGAACATGGAATAGACTGGGTTAAACTTACTATCTTAATTTCTTCATTTTTTGCATTAATTGTTGTTCTATTCACAAAAGACCATTTTATCAAAATGCACTTATGGCAACACTTAATAAAAAAACATTTACCAAAAATTTTAATATGGATATTTGTAACTCTTTTAGGAATAAATATTTTACTACAATTTGCAGAATTTGGAAACTGGATTTATGACCATCTTTTTATAGTTTTGCTAATAGCTATATTAATAGGTATAATACCACAATCCGGTCCGCATTTAGTTTTTTTAGTTTTATTTTTACAAGGAACAATCCCTTTTAGCATTTTACTAGCAAACAGCATAGTGCAAAACGGACACGGTTCTCTCCCATTATTGGCAGAATCGAAAAAAAGTTTTGCAATTATGAAAATTATAAATATCTTAGTCGGACTAATTATTGGACTTATTGCATTATTGTTAAATTTTTAAATATTTATTATGGAAAACGGAAATATTACTTTTACAATGATTAAGCCTTGTGCAGTTAAACAAGAAAAAGAATTTGATATTTTATTGGATATTAAAAATGCAGGATTTAAAATAATTGCACTAAAAAAAACAAAACTTAGCAAAGAACAAGCCCAAAAGTTTTATGAAATACATAAAGATAGACCATTTTACAAAGAATTATGCGATTTTATGTCCTCAGGACCTATTTATGCAGCTTGTTTAAAAAAAGAAAATGCTGTAAATGATTTTAGAAAACTAATAGGAAATACAAACCCAGAATTAGCCGAAAAAAATACTATTAGAAAAAAATATGCCCTTTCAATACAAGAAAATGCCGTTCACGGATCAGATTCTAATGAAAATGCAAGTATTGAAACTAAGTTTTTCTTCTCAAATTTAGAAATTTTCGAATAAACTGTAATTTAGATGAACAATTAAAATTGCGTCTAAATAACCGACAAACACCGATTTTTAAAATTTTACTTATTTAGAATATCAACATTTTTTTTGAAATTGTTAATAAAATTAATGAAATTAATTTGTTTTATATAATTTTATTTTAGTATTTTTGCATTGTAATACTTAAATAAGATTATTAAAAAATTAAAATAAAACATAATGAGCACACAAGAATTTAACACAAGATTATTAGACTTAGAAAAGAGCTTACAATATTTCGCTCTAAGTTTAACCAGAGATTTAGAAACTGCAAAAGACTTAGTTCAAGACACTTTTGTAAAAGCGATTCAATATCGTGATAAATACACAGCTGACAATAATATCAAGGCTTGGTTATTCACAATTTTACGCAACACCTATTTGAATCAAGTAACTAAATTATCAGCAAAAAACACCATTAATGATGAGTCGGAAGATGAGTATATCTTAAAAAACACAATGTATGAAGAGTATAATGCAGAAAACCGCATTAATACCAATGATATTCAATCAACAATTGATAATTTAGAAAATGAATATAGAATTCCTTTTCAAATGTTTGTTGACGGTTATAAATACAAAGAGATTGCAGAAGAAACAAATCTTCCTATTGGAACAGTAAAAAGTAGAATATTTTTTGCACGCCGTCAATTAATGGAAAACTTAGAAAGTTTTAAATAGTAAATAATTTTTAGATTAAAGTAATAGTTAGTTAAGTGCCACTGAATAAAGTGGCACTTTTTTTGTTTTTATATTTTAGATTTGTTTAAAATGTAAAAATTATGTTATTTTACTCCCATAAAAGTTCAGACATGTTTAAATATTTTTTTATTATAGTAATATTAATTTTACCACTTTCTTTTTTTGGTCAAAAATATTTAAAACAGGGCGATCTAGCATTAGATAAGGAGCAGTATGCACAGGCCATTGAATTATATTCAGCACAAATAAAAAAATCCAAACGCAAAGCTCATCTTATTGCTGAAGCATCATTTAAAATTGGGTATTGTTACAAAAAACTTTCTATACCCGAAGAATCTTCAGAATATTTTAAAAAATCAATTGAGCTTAAATATCCGGATCCATTACAATTTTTATATTACGGTGAAGCCTTGCACATGCAACAAAAATACGATTCTGCATTAATTCAATACGAGATTTTTAAAGATTTGGCAACAGATCACAAATTAGCAAACAAAGGAATAGAAAGCATAGACTTAACTTTTTTATCGATTGACAATCCAACACGTCATAAAGTTGAATTATTTGCAGTTTTAAATTCCAACGAACACGATTATTGTCCATTTTACGAAGTTAGAAATAAACATAAAATATATTTTACTTCAGGGCGTTATGCACCTACACATGTTTCTATAAGTCCCGAATCTGGCGAATATTGTTCAAATCTATTTTTTTCTGAACAAGATAAATTTGGAAAATGGTCAAAACCTAGTATTGTACCAGGCTTAGTAAATACTATAGACGAAGAAGGAGCCTCTTGCTTAAACCACAAATCAAATAATTTATATTTTACAAGATGCCAATACGACAAAAAAAAGGATAAAGGTTGCAGAATTTATGTAGCAAAACGAGTTGGTTCATACTGGGGGCAAATAAAGGAAGTAGAAATTCCTGGAATACCTGAAAATATTTCAATTGGGCATCCTGCTATTAGTGATGACGAATTAACTTTATACTTTGTTGCAGATTCATTGCTTGGCGGATTAGGCGGCAAAGATATATACAAAGTTGTTAGAGAAAGGAAAAACTCTCCTTTTGGACACCCCAAAAACTTAGGACCATATATTAATACAGAAGCTGACGAAATACATCCTTATATAAGGAGTAACGGAGATTTATATTTTTCATCTGACGGGCATGCAGGGATTGGAGGTTTTGATATTTTTAAAGCAAAGCATATTTCCGGAGTAGAATATAAAGTTTCTAACTTAGGATTTCCTATTAATTCATCCCGCGACGACTTTGGCATAGTATTTATAGGTATGAAAGAAGAGGGATTTTTATCTTCGACACGAACAGGAGGTTTAGGGAAATCAGATTTATACTATTTCAAACTTCCTTCTTTAGATTTTACTCTCTCGGGAACAATTTATGATAAAAATACAAAGGAAAAAATGGAAAATGTGGATATACAAATAATGAATGATGAATATATTTTAATGGATTCCCAGCAATCTGACGCTAATGGAAGTTATGAAATTGATTTATTACCAGAAAACAATTATATAATTTACTACAAACTTAAAGGCTATCATATTGCTAAAGAGATAGTTGATATAAAAACATTAACAAAATCAAAACATTTTTTAAGAGATATATATTTAGAGAAATAAAATTATTATATTTGGCAAAGTTTTAAAATAAAAACCGAAGACTATGAAACGTATTGTTTTTTTTATCACAGCAATTTTAATTCCGATATTATTAATATCGCAAAGCTCCTTAATTTCCAAGGGAGATGAATACTATAACACCTTTCAATACGAGTTGGCTAAAGACTATTATTTAAAGGCTGTTCCAAGTTTAAAAAGTCAAGAAGACAAAGCCTCAGTTAATTACAAACTAGGTATTTGTTTTAAAAACTTAGGCGACACTGACAAATCGGAAATGTATTTTAAAATTTCTCAAAAAAATTATATAAAAGGCGTTATTAAACCTGACGTATTATTGTTTTATGCCGATGCATTAAGGATGAATGGTAAATATGAAGATGCAATTGAAGTTTACAAACAATATCTTCAAGTTTCGCCTCAAGACCATAGAGCTATAGCAGGTTTAGAGTCTTGCTCACTTGTACCAAAATGGATTAGTCGCCCAACCAGATATAAAGTTACTAATGTTTCAAATTTCAACACACAAAGCTTTGATTTTTCACCAGCTTGGGGAAGCAAAGATTACAGAACCTTATTTTTCACATCTTCTCGTGAAGGAAGTATGGGGTCTAGAAGCAATTACAAAACAGGTCAAAAATTTACAGATATTTTTGAAGTTAGTCAAGATAGAAAAGGCTCATGGAGTGAACCAATTCCTGTTGCCGGAGGAATAAATTCTGAAGATGACGAAGGAGCATGCACTGTTTCAAGCAAAGGCACAGATATGTATTTTACTCGTTGTAGAGCCGGTAAAAAAGTGGATGAACCTTGTAAAATATATTATGCAAGTAAAAAAGGAAATATTTGGGGCGAAGCAATAGTTGTAAATATTCCAGGTTTCGAAAATTATGAAGTTGGGCATCCTGCTTTATCACATGACGATAAATATTTGTATTTTTCAGCTGAAGCGCCAGAAGGATACGGTGGAATGGACATTTACAGATCAACAATAAAAAACAGTAACGCAGGTCGCCCTGTAAATCTAGGACCAGAAGTAAACAGCCTTGGCGATGAAGTATTCCCAACAGTAAGAGAAGACGGAACTTTATATTTCTCTTCAGACGGACATAAAGGAATGGGAGGATTCGATATTTATAAAGTGATAAAAGACGAAAAAGGAAATATTAACGGAATAGAAAATTTAAAATATCCCATAAACTCATCTTTTGATGATTTTGGAATTATTTTTAATGGAAAAGAAGAAAGTGGATATTTTGCCTCAAATAGAAAAGGTGGTAAAGGTGGTGATGATATTTATTCTTTTATTTTACCTCCACTAAGGATAAACTTAAACGGTGTTGTTAGAGACACCACAGATATCACAAAAATAAGAAATCTAAAAGACGTAAAACTCAACTTAATTAATGATGACGGGCTTGTTGGCGAATTTGTATCTTTAGAAAATGGAAGTTTTACTTATGAACTAGAAGTAAATAAAAATTATGAAATTAAAGCTGATGCAGGAAAAGATTATTTTGCCACTTCAGCTAAGTTTACAACAATGAAAATTGAATATGATACTGTAATAAATGTAATTCTTAACTTAGCAAAAATACCTAGAATAATTGTTCTCCCAAATATTTTATATGAATACGACAAAGCCACATTATTACCAGAATCAACTGTATCTTTGGACGGCTTAGTAAAAACTTTAGAAGACAACCCAAATATCACAATTGAACTTAGAGCCCACACTGACTTTAGAGGCAACGATGATTACAATATGAACTTATCATTAGAAAGGGCAAAGTCTTGTGTTGATTATTTAATTTCAAAAGGAATTAAAGCAGAGCGTTTAACTGCAAAAGGTTTTGGAGAAAGCGACCCTAGAGAAATCACAAAAGATTTAGCTAAAGAATTTCCATATTTTAAAGAAGGTGATATTTTATCTGAAGAATACATAAATAAACTTAGGGATAAAAAACAACAAGAAGATGCCCATCAGCTAAATAGACGTACAGAATTTAGCGTTCTATCAACAGATTTTGGAGAAGATGAAACTGAGACGAAAGATAATTCTAAAGACAATGCTGTACCTCAACCAGGTTCTTCAATCATTAAAAGCACAGGAAATAACGAATTCTAAAACTAAAGACATGTAGTATAAACAAAAAAGTTCGCCTTTTGGCGAACTTTTTTATTAACTAAACCATTTATACCATGAAAACTTTTTCCTATATTACTAAAAACATAGTCAGAAATTTCTCCCTTCAGCCAATAACATTGTAAATTTAATTTTAAGAGGATAATTTGCTGTTGCTTGCTAAGAGATAGCATGAGGATTTGAGAGAAGTATCATCAGCCTCGGGGAGAATTAAGTATTTCAAAGAATTTCTGACTAATATTAATTAATTTAAAACCATTGCAAATATAATAAAAAAAATCATATAAACATTCCTTTTTATTTCAATATTATAAAAATTTACTATTCTGAAAAACTTAATTAAGCACTTGCCTGATTATCAGGCAATTAAAAAAATCGTAATAATCACAATTTTTACAAAAATTAAATAAGTTTTGATTTAATTCAAGAAATAACCCAACTATTTTTTAAAATTATATTCAATTTGCGTATGAGGGTCTTTACTTGGTTTAAAAAACTCCATTGGATCGTCAAAATAATCTTCTGGCTGTTTAAATTTATCTTGATTTTCCATTGCCCATTTTTCTTTTTCTCGCCACTCTTCCATTAAAAATTCCCAATTATCGGGTTTCCCTTTATCATAATTTATTATGTCTCCTTTTGGATTTTTACTATAAACTTTCCATTCACCTTCTTTTTCTCCATTTACAAATAATCCCTCTTCATCAATAATTCCGCCATTTGAATAAAACTTCCAATAGCCATTTCTACTTCCATTTTTATAAGTTCCTTCTTCAATTTTAGCACCTGATTGAAAATATTTTATGTATTGCCCATCAAGTTTTCCTTCTTTATAATTACAGTTTAAAGCTAATTTTTCAGTATTTTGATAAAATATTAAAACATTTCCTTCTGCTTTACCATGATTATAATTAATTATGGCAGATTTTTTACCGTCTTCAAAATAAATATTCCAAGTAAGATGTCTATTATTATTATTATCATAATAACCTTTGGCCGCACGATTTCCATTATTCCAAAATATTTCGGCTTGGGCTCCACCATTTTCATCATAATTCAGAACAGACTTAATCTTACCATTTTCAAAATAATAAGTAAAAACACCTGTTGGAATATTGTCAACAAAAAAACCCTTATATCTTATTTGACCATTTTTATACTTCTTTTCCCATTTTCCTTGTTTATTATTATTTATATCTACAAAATTTAAGATTGAGTCATTTTTTCTTGTAGTTTGAGAAAAAGAAATAGCATAAAAACTTAAAACAAATAAACTTAAAATAAATATTTTTTTCATCATAATAACTTTTAATTATAACTATTAATTAAAATTTTTATTGCTAAATAAATAGCAAAATACATACCGTATTTAAAAGCAAATATAGATAAAGATTTTATTATGTAAAAAAAGAATTTTTAAGACATAAAAAAAGTTCAGATTTTAAAAGTCGGACTTTTTAAAAAGCAGATTTTTTATTAAAAAGACATCCTTTGCATTTTCTTTTCATAAACCATAGGTCTAATATTTTTGGACTTTTAGTTCACCAATATAATAAATTAATTAAATTCAAATGAAAATATTTCGTAAAAAATATGTTTTAAATCTTGTTTTATTTTATAATAAATTTTCTTAGATTTGCTACCACATTTTAAACAGAAATTATATAAAATATATTAAAAATGAAGACTACTGCATTTACAAATTATCACATTGCAAAAGGAGCCAAAATGGTTGAATTTGCAGGCTATAATATGCCAATTGAATTTACTGGAATAAATGACGAGCATACAACTTGTCGCGAAAAACTTGGAGTATTTGATGTATCGCACATGGGCGAGATATGGGTAAAGGGTCCTAAAGCTGTTGATTTTTTACAAAAAGTTACTTCAAACAATATTCTTGATTTAAGTGATGGTAAAATTCAATATTCATGTTTTCCAAATGATAAAGGTGGTATAATTGACGATTTTTTAGTTTATCGTTTTAATGCAGAATCCTACCTTTTAGTTGTAAATGCAGCAAACACAGATAAAGACTGGGCTTGGTGTACAAAATTTGCAAACGAAATGGGCTTAAAAGTTGGAGAAGAATTAATAAATGCTTCTGAGCAATATTGCCAATTAGCCATTCAAGGTCCTTATGCAATTAAAGCTATGCAAAAATTAACAAACGAGAACATTATTGATATGGAATATTATACTTTTAAAGAAATTCCTTTTGCAGGAATTGATAGTGTAATTTTTTCTATAACAGGCTATACAGGTGCGGGAGGTTGTGAAATTTATGCTAAAAACGAAGATGCCGAAAAACTTTACAATGCTGTTTTTGAAGCTGGCGAAGAATTTGGAATTCAATCAATTGGATTAGGAGCCAGAGATACTTTGCGTTTAGAAATGGGATTTTGTTTATATGGAAATGATATTAACGACACAACTTCACCAATTGAAGCAGGTTTAGGCTGGATAACCAAATTTGTTGATGGTAAAGATTTTGTAAATCGCGAATATCACGAAAAAATTAAAGCTGAAGGTGCTGATAAAATGTTAAAACCATTCGAAATGGTTGACAGAGGTATTCCGCGTCAACATTATTTAGTTTATGACTCAGAAGGAAACGAAATTGGTGAAGTTACATCAGGAACTATGTCGCCTAGTATGAAAATTGGTGTTGGAATGGCTTACTTGAACAGAGGTTTTTGGAAAGTAGATACAGAAATTTTTATTGGAGTTAGAAATAAAATGTTAAAAGCCAAAGTAGTAAAAGCTCCTATTTTCAAAAATCAAATTCCAAGTGTAAAATAAAAATTCTGAGACTGGCTTTTTGCTTGTATCTTTTATTCAAAAATGAAAATAATCTGTATAGGACATAATTATAAAGAACATATTGAGGAACTCGGCTCTGAGATTCCACAAAAACCTATATTCTTTTTAAAACCTGACTCTTCTATTTTGCAAACAGGAAAAGATTTTTATTTGCCAAATTTTTCAAATAATATTCAATACGAATTAGAAGTAATTATTAAAATTAACAGATTAGGAAAACATATTGATAAAAAATTTGCCCATAGATATTACAGCCATATAGGAGTTGGAATTGATCTTACAGCCCGTGACTTGCAAAAAGAATGTAAAGAAAAAGGATTGCCTTGGGAAATTTCAAAATCTTTTGACGGCTCTGCAATGCTTTCGGACTGGATACCAATTGAAGAAATTGAAGATATAAATAACATAAATTTTAAACTATTACGCAACGAAAAGCAAGTTCAATTTGGAAACACTAAGGATATGCTTTTTAAAATTGACGAAATAATTGAATATATATCTAAATTTCTAAGTTTAAAAATTGGTGATATAGTTTTTACAGGAACGCCAAAAGGTGTTGGTAAACTAGAAATTGGAGATGAGTTAAAAGCCTTTATAGAAGAAAAAGAATTATTAAATATTAAAATTAAATAAATAAGTTAAAAATGGATTTATTAAATAAAATTAAAGAAAACGCACGCAAACACGAAATGCGAATTGTTCTGCCGGAAGGAACTGAAATCAGGACTTTAAAAGCAGCCGATCAAATTATTGAGGAAAAATTAGCTAAAATAATTTTATTAGGTTCAGTTGAAACAATAAATAAAACTGCTTTAGAAAACAATTTAAAAAATATTGAAAAGGCAACAATAATTGACCCAAAAAATCATGATAAGAAAGAAGCTTATATTGATTTATTAGTTGAATTACGTAAATCAAAAGGCTTAAGTAGAGAAGAAGCTGTAAAATTAGTTGAAAACCCATTATATTTAGCTACTTTAATGATAAAAGCCGGAGATGCTGATGGTGAGGTTGCTGGTGCCGACAATGCTACTGGTGATGTTCTTCGTCCTGCTTTTCAAATTGTAAAAACTTTACCTGGTATTTCTGTTGTTTCAGGTGCTTTTATTATGATTTTAAAAAACAAAGACTTTGGTGAGAATGGTTTGATAATGTTTGCCGATTGTGCTGTTCATCCAAACCCTACAGCAAAAGAATTAGCTGAAATTGCTGTTGCCACAGGACACACAACAAGAGCTATTGCAGGCTTTGAACCAAAAATTGCAATGTTAAGCTTTTCGACTTTAGGTTCGGGAAAACACGAGATGGTTGACAAGGTTGTGGAAGCTACAAAAATTGCCAAAGAAATGGCTCCTGATATGATGATTGAGGGAGAATTGCAAAGCGATACTGCAATAGTTCCAGAAATTGGACAGAAAAAAGCTCCAGGAAGCAAAATTGCTGGAAATGCAAACGTACTTATTTTCCCGACTATGGAGTCTGGGAATATTGCTTATAAACTTGTTCAAAGAATAGCTGATGCTGAAGCAGTTGGACCAATTTTACAAGGTATGGCTGCTCCTATCAACGATTTATCAAGAGGTTGTTCGGTTAGTGACATAGTTAATTTAGTTGCTATAACGGCAAACCAAGCTGCAGGAATGAAAAAATAATTATATAACTTTAATCTAAAAAAAAACAAAATGAATGTATTAGTTCTAAATTGCGGAAGCTCATCAATAAAATATCAACTTCTTGATATGGGTGGAGAACCAGTTTTAAAAGCAAAAGGTATTGTAGAAAGAATTGGTTTACCAAGTGGCATGATTTGTCATAAAAATGATAAAGACCAAGCCTATGATTTGGAAACTCCTGTTCCAAACCACACTGTTGGAATTAACTTAGTTTTAGACGCTTTATTAAGCAAAGAACATGGAGTTATTTCATCATTAGACGAAATTAGTGCTGTTGGTCATCGTGTAGCTCATGGTGGAGAATATTTTACAAAAAGTGTTAAATTAACCGAAGACGCTATCAATAAAATTGAGTCTTGCGTTGATTTAGCTCCACTACACAACCCTGCTCACTTGTTAGGAATTAGAGCTATTCAAAATATATTACCTAAAGTACCACAAACAGCAGTTTTCGACACTTCCTTTCACCAATCAATGCCAGCGAGTTCGTATATGTACGCTTTGCCATACAAAATGTATGAAACTTATAAATTAAGACGCTACGGTTTTCATGGAACCAGCCACAAATTTGTTGCTCAAAAAGCTTGCGATATTTTAGCTTGGAATTTTAATGAAAAGAAAATAATTACTTGCCACCTTGGAAATGGGGCTTCGATAACTGCAATTAAAAACGGTGAATCTGTTGATACTTCAATGGGATTTACACCAGTTGAAGGACTTATGATGGGAACAAGAACAGGCGACCTAGATTTAGGAGCTTTATTATTTATTATGGAAAAAGAAAACCTAAGCGTTTCACAAGCAAATTCTTTTATTAATAAACAATGTGGAGTGAATGGTGTTTCTGAAATTTCATCAGATATGAGAGATTTACAGTCTGAAAGTGAAAAAGGAAACGAAAGAGCAAAACTTACTTTAGATATGTATGCTCATAGAGTGAAAAAATATATAGGTTCTTATGCTGCGGTTATGAATGGCGTTGATTTAATAATCATGACAGGCGGAATTGGAGAAAATTCTTGCCATATACGTGATTTGGTTTTTAGAGATATGGATTATCTTGGAATTGATTTTGATTTTAATAAAAACGATGGTATTAGAGGCAAAGACGAGATGTTAAGCAAAGAAGCTTCTAAAGTTAAAGTCATGAGCATAACCACAAACGAAGAACTTGTGATTGCAATGGATACAGTGAGTTTAGTATTTGAAAAACAATTATCATAAAAAATTAAGCGGATATATATTTATCCGCTTTTTTAATTTTTAAAATTTTTATAAAAAGTAATTAAAGCATGAATATTACAAGAATGGACGACATAGTCAAAGCGGTAAAGTTAAAACCAAAAAAAAGACTATCTGTAGCATTTGCAAATGATTCACACACAATAGAAGCCGTTAGTAATGCAGTTGATTTGGGAATTGTTGAAGGCATCTTAGTTGGAGACGAAAAATGTATTAAGGATATTTGCAAAAAAGAGAATATAGATGTTAACAAGTTTAAAATAGTTCAAGAAGCTGATGAGATGAAAGCGGCCAACTTAGCCGTAAAGCTTATTAACGATGGTGAAGCTGACTTTTTAATGAAAGGTTTGGTTAGCACAGATAAATATATGAGGGCAATTTTAAATAAAGAAACAGGACTTTTACCACCCAAGGCTACTTTATCTCATATTGTAGTAATGGAATTAGCAAAATACCCAAAATTATTGATTGTTAGCGATGCGGCTGTTATTCCTTATCCTGATTTAAATCAAAAAATTCAAATTACAAATTATACAATAAATGTTGCTCATGCTTTAGGTATAGAACAGCCAAAAGTTGCTTTAATTACTGCTACAGAACAAATGTCTCCAAATATGCCTTCTTGTGTTGATGCTGCCATAATCTCAAAAATGGCAGAAAGAGGACAAATTAAAGGAGCTTTAGTTGATGGACCTTTAGCCTTAGACGTTGCTATTGACAAAGAATGTGTAGCAATAAAAAAACTAAATTCTCTTGTTGGTGGAGAAGCTGATTGTTTGGTTTTTCCTAATATTGAAGCTGCAAATGTTTTTTATAAAACATCAGTAAAATTTGCCGGAGCTAAATTAGGAGCCATACTTGTTGGTGCAAAATGTTCAGCTGTTCTTTCATCTCGCGGAGATTCGGCTGAAACAAAAACTTACTCAATTGCCTTAGCAGCCTTAACATCGAAATAATAATAATTAAAATTAAAATAAATTATGATATATAAAATTTTAGCTATAAATCCAGGTTCGACTTCAACCAAAATTGCAATTTTTGAAAATGATAAAAATATTTTCTTAAAAAACATAAAACATTCAAGCGAAGAATTAAAACCTTTTGAGAATATTACCGACCAATACGAATTTAGAAAAAACACTATTCTAAACGAATTAAAAGATGCAGGAATTGATGTAAACCAAATTAATTGTATTATGGGCAGAGGTGGATTAAGTAAACCAATTCCATCAGGTGTTTATAAGGTAAATGAAGAGATGAAAAACGATATGGTCAATTCTCCTTTAGGCGAACACGCAAGTAATTTAGGTGCCTTAATTGCTGATGATATTGCAAAAAACTTAAATAATGTTGCTGCTTATATTGCTGACCCAGTTGTAGTGGACGAAATGGAAGATATTGCCAGAATTTCAGGACACCCAAATTTTGAAAGAATTTCAATTTTACATGCTTTAAACCAAAAAGCTACAGCTAGAAGATATGCACGCGAAACAAACCAAATTTATGAAGATTTGAATTTAATTGTTGTACATTTAGGAGGCGGAATATCTGTTGGAGCACACAAAAAAGGAAAAGTAATTGACGTAAACAATGCACTTAATGGAGACGGTCCTTTTTCGCCAGAAAGATCCGGAACTTTACCTGCCGGGCAACTTATGTCTATGTGTTTTAGCGGAAAATACACAAAAGCAGAAATTGGTTTAATGCTTAAAGGTAAGGGTGGTTTTACAGCTTATCTTGACACAAATGATGCTTACGAAGTTGAAATGAGAGCAAAACAAGGAGACGAAAAAGCTCAGTTTATTTCTGACGCAATGGCATATCAAGTTGCTAAAGAAATTGGCTCTTGTGCTACTGTTTTGAAAGGAGAAGTGGACGCTATTATTTTAACAGGCGGAATAGCATATAACAAACAGTTTTGTTCATTTATTGACGATATGACAAAGTTTATAGCTCCTATGAAAATTTATCCTGGCGAAGACGAAATGTCAGCTCTTGCAATGAATGGGCTTATGGTTTTAAAGGGCGAACTTAAACCAAAAGAATATAAATTTTAATTTCAAAATAAAATGAAAAAAATAATAAATACAGAAAAAGCACCAAAAGCAATTGGTCCTTATAGTCAAGCTGTTGAATTTAATGGAATGCTTTTTATTAGCGGACAAGTGCCAGTAAATCCTGAAACCGGAACAATTCCAGAAGGTATTACTGCACAAACTGAACAAGTAATGAAAAATATAGAAGCCATTTTAAATGAAGCAGGTTATAGCTTTGAAAATGTAATTAAATCCACTTGTTTACTTAGCGATATGGAAAATTTTAAAGCAATGAACGAAGTTTATGGAAAATATTATCCCAAAAATCCGCCGGCAAGAGCTGCATTTTCTGTAAAAGGACTTCCACTTAATGTTTTAGTTGAAATTGAAACAATTGCAGCTAAATAATTTTAGGAATAAGTAAAGTAATTATTTTTTACATTTTCTATTTAGATTTATAACTATTATTCTCCCATTCTATTTGTCGCACTTGGATATAATAATACACTTACAAATTTATCTATTTTTGTATTTTCGATAACTTGCAAAAAAATGTAAGAATTATTTGTTTTATCTTGCAAAAAAGTGCGGGTTTTGGCGGGATTTTTGTTGCAAAGCAAAACAAAAATCATGACAAAACAGGCGGAAATAGAATTTTCAATCTTTTAAAAAGCCTAAAAATATTAAAATCAGCTTTCTTAGTTTTTTTTAATAATAATTGTATTTCTGTGAAAATTAATTAAACTGTTTGCAATTATTACAGATGGATAGTTTTGGATAATGATATACATATGGGCAGGTTGTTGTAATAATTATTCAATTTTTTCTATAAGGATTTGACTACCATTTTCACTTTTTAAAATATAGCTAAACTGATCGTGTTTTAACACCGTAAGAATGCTAAATGAATAATTCAAATCCTTATAAGTAAAATCTAAAGTGTTTAAATCTTGATGTATTTGGTAAAATATTTTAGTAGAATCTTGCTCAGTAATTAAATCAAACGAATCATTGTTTTCTGAAAAAATCAACTTAGTTGTTTGTAAACGAATTTCTGAACGATCTTCACTTATTGTAGGCTGACAGAAAAGATTAAAACTAATGGTATTAGCATTTCGATTTTCTATAATGCAATAAGCATACCAACTACCTCTTAAATCAATTTGAGCAATGCTTTTT
>JALOAQ010000024.1 GCA_023228725.1 Bacteroidales bacterium
CAATATTTTCATGAATTTCATTTAATGCTTCAAGTACAGACTCCTCTGTACCGGCACCTTGCATATTTGCTTCGAATAAACTAAGCTTAAACTTATAATTATATTTATTATTTTCTATTTGATTTACAAAATCCTCGAAACCTGCAGCAGAACTCGAAGAAATTATTGCAATTTTTTGAATAACTTCGGGAAAATGTAAAAGTTTATTCATATCAAAAACCCCATCTTGGATAAGCTTATCAATAATTTCTTTTTTTCGTTTTTCTAAATCTCCCAAAGTAAACGAAGGTTCAATTTCTCTAACATTTAAAGAAATGCTATAAATTTCATGAAAATCTACACTTACTCTAATCAAAACGCTCATTCCTTTTTCTAATTTTCTTTCTGTAACAGACTGAAAATAAGCAGAAATAAACCTATATTGCGTAGCCCAAATTGTAGCCCGCATCTGAGCAATAATTTTATCACTAAATTCAGATTTTTGAACTAATTCTAAATAACAATGTCCACTTCTATGATGATTGATATTATTTATTTCGGCAACGATCCAAACCGGAGAATCAAAACTTGTGTTAAGTAAAGATTTTATTTTCTCATTTAATTCTAATAATGTCAGGCTTTGTCGAGACATTTTATTGTTTTATTAACTTAGTAGAATACTTAACAGAATTAACACTTACTTTAACTATATAACTACCTGGTTTTAAATCAGATAAATCGGAAATATTTACTTTTTGATTATCTTCGGACGCAGTTAATTTATACCAAATATAATTTTTTCTACCAAGTGTATCGGCAATAGTAATTATAATTTCATCACCAATATTATTATTCAAATTTATATTAAAATCTCTGTTAAAAGGATTTGGATTTACAGAAAGCTTTTTAATTTCAAAATTTTCTTTTCCAGATATTAAAATTTGTGAAGCCAAGTAAAAATCAGGAATTCCATAACCCATAAATTCGTTTGGTTCATTATATAAACTTGCAGATTGTTTAGCTACTTCCATAATTTCAAAATTAGTTTTATTGGGAAACTGTTGCCACAAACAAGCAAACATACCTGCTAATAATGGAGCTGAAAAAGAAGTTCCGTTTCCATATCCAAAATCTCCTGTCAATTCTTGATTATAAGTACCTGCTCCCATAGCCATTAAATCAGGTTTTATTCTACCGTCATAGCTTGGACCAATAGAACTAAACGAGGCATAAGACTGATTAGACCACACCGCTCCGGCAGTAATTACATCTTTTGCATCACCAGGAGAAGCAATCCAAGGGTGTTCATGATCATCTCCAGAATTTGCTGCTGCAACAACCACTAACATACCTTTTTGCGAAGCCGTGTGGGCAGCAACAGAAATTATACTTGTTTCTCCATCCATATCTTGATAAGTATGATTATTTTCTTCCATATCAAAATCCAAATAACCCAAAGAAACATTTATAATATCCACACCAATACTATCGGCAAATTCAGCAGCAGAAACCCAATTAATCTCTTCGATAAGATTTTCAGAATCAGGGTCTTCAGACATTAAAAGTACATAATCTGCTTCAGGAGCTGTTCCAATCAAATTGCCTTCAGAATTTCCGGCAAGAATTGAAAACACACGCATTCCGTGAGTGCTATAAGCAAATACAGAATCTCCTCCATGCACAAAATTACGAGTAGCTATTAATCTATTTTCATTAAATACATGTTCTAAACTTGGCATATTAGGCAAACCCTTAAAACCTGCATCAGTAATTGCCACCAACATTCCTTGTCCGCGATAACCTCTATTATGTAATTCATGTCCATTAAGCATAAAAATTTGATCGGCACTGGGACCATAATCGTAATAAGAATCGCTTTGTTCTACTTTTTTTATTTCAGGTAAAAATTTATATTTTGAGTCAACTGCAAGTTTATTATCATTTTTTATTTCAAATTTTAATGTATTATTTACAAAATCTAAATTTTTTATTGAATCAATAGTTTCAGGATTTTCAGCATATACCAAAACAGAGTTAAACCATTTTGAAACATTTAAAATACTAATATTAAAAGTTTTTAAGCTATCAATATAAACTTGACTAAGAGGCAAATCGGAATAATCAAGCATTATGTTTTGATTAGCCCTTCTTTGCAAAGCTCTTTCACTTAAAAACTCTTCAGGATTATCTAAACTATAAAGATTGTTGGATTTATCTCGTAATTCTATATAATACTTATTCGGAGCAACTTGCGTAAATGAGCTTAGCCAAATAAAAACAAAAGTCCATAAAACTATAATTTTCATATCCCAACCTATATTATAACTAATTTTTACTAATAAACTCTTGAATAAAAATTTTTCCGGTAGTAATTCTTTGCTCTATAGGCACATTATGAGTTACTTCTTGAGAGTTTATATATATTTCTTCTTTATAAATTAAACCAATATTTTTTGCATAGACTTCGTAATTCAGATTTTTATGAATTAATGATAAGCTTGAATCGTGCAAAACAGTAAGACAAGAATCAAATTTAAAAGAGCCTATATCATATTTATGGTCAAGTCTTGAAATTTTGTATTCTTGTATTTCCATATCATTTAATAAATTACCGTTCCATGATAAATCTTTTTTTATAGGAAATCGGATTTTAATTTTTCTTTGGTTTTCTTCAACTTTCACGACATATTCTTTTGTAATTTTTGCCGACCACACAGCATTAATAATCCAATTTGAATTATTATTTTTTCTAATATATCTTTCTATTCGCCATGCAGTATCATTTTCATTGTCGATAAATGGAGATTCAACAATTTCATTCAAATAATAAATGCTAGTATCATAAACATTTGAAGGTTTATCAATATTTATTTCTGTAATTTTATAAATAATATTGTTGCTGGTATTCAATGGAAAGTACTCGCTTCCTAAAGGAAATTTACGAGGTTTTATATTTTCTTTATTGCAAGAAAGCAAAACAAAAATCAAAGCTAATAATATGACAAATTGTTTTTTCAAGATTGGCAAAATTAATCAATTTTTGCAATAATCCCACCACAAACTAAATCATTATTTTCATAAATTACCGCAGACTGTCCTGGAGTTACAGCAGAAACTTCTTTATCAAAAATAATTTTTATCATTTCACCATCTTTAGAATAGCTACAGTCTTCGCCTTTAGTATTGTATCTGATTTTACAGTTTCCACGCATTTCTCCTTTAATTTCGGCATATTTCATTAAATTAACATCCTTTATCCAAACTGTTTTTTTCAAAAGCTCTTCAGGTTTTCCGAGTGTAATAGTATTCGTTTTTGCATCAATTTTTAAAACATAAACAGGATATCCCATTGCAATTTCTAAACCTTTTCTTTGCCCAATAGTATAAAAAGGAAAGCCTTTATGTTTGCCCAAGATATTTCCACTGCTATCTACAAAATTTCCCTGATTAAGATTTTTATCAATATCAGGTATTCTTTCTCTCAAAAACTTTCTATAATCATCATCGGGAATAAAACATATTTCTTGACTTTCTTTTTTATTTGCTAATTTTTCATAATTATTTTGTCTAGCAATTTCTCTAACTTCAGATTTTAATAAATTTCCTAAAGGAAAAATTGTTCTAGCAAGGTTTTCTTGACTTAAAGTCCACAAAAAATATGTTTGGTCTTTGCTTATATCTTTAGCTTTTCTTAAAAAAAACCTTTCATTTTCATTAATAATTTGAGCATAATGTCCCGTAGCGTATAATTCACAATTTAACTTATCGGCAAATTCTATCATTTTACCCCATTTTACGGTTTTATTGCAAAGTACACAAGGATTTGGAGTAAGTCCTGACATATATTCAGAAATAAAATTACTAATAACTGTTTTATCAAAAAAGTCTCTAATATCAAGAATTTGATGTGGAAAGTTTAGTTTGCTGGCTAATTTTTTTGCCTCTAAAATAGAATCAAGGTTACAACAAGCATTCTCTTTTTCCATACAAGCAAGTGAAACACTATCATATGAACGAAAAGTAAGTCCCTGAATATCAAAGCCTTTCCTTTTCAGCAATAAAGCAACTACTGAAGAATCAGTTCCTCCGCTCATGGCTAATAATATTTTTTTCTTTGTTGCCATTTTTTTAGAAACAAACAATAAAAATTAAACTTTGTTTTTATCTCAAACTTAAAAATAAAATATAAACTATTAGTTAGCAATTACTTTAAATTCTACACGTCTATTCATTTGCCTACCTTCATCAGTATCGTTACTAGCTATAGGTTTTTCGAAAGCATAACCTTCATAAGTCAATCTATCTTTGCTAATTCCTTTTTCTATAAGATAATCAACAACAGTTTTAGCTCTTGCTTTTGATAAATTTTTGTTATATTCAGCAGAGCCTTTATTGTCAGTATGTCCTGAAATTTCAATTTTTAAATTTGCTTGTTTGTCTAAAATAGCTATAACTCTATTTAATTCGGCAAATGATTCTGGACGCAGAGTAGCTTTATCATAATCAAAGAAAATATTTTTTAATACCACTGTTGTACCGATTTCGATTCTTTGCAAATCAACATCAATAATAACTTCATTATACTCTGCTGTGTCGGCTAAATTAAAATTTTCTGAATGAAACAAATATCCCTCTTTATTAACATTTAGTCCATAATTTTTTCCAGAAGGTAAATTAATAAGATAGCCACCTGTTTGCGAGTTGCTTATAAATTCTGCAACAATTTCGTCTTTATTATTGTCTATGATTTCTATTTTAGCTTCTAAAGGGAAAGTAGTTATAGCATCACGCACAGTACCTTTAACAAGTGTAACTAAAACTTTATCTTCTTCTTTTTGCTTTTCTTTATCAACAGGATATCTAAGTTCGTACAAATCATGCAAGCCATATCCTTCGGGGCGTACAGAAGCGTAGTAAGCAGTTTTTCCACTTGCTGTAGTAACATAAAAAGCATCGTCTAAGGGCGTATTTATTGGATATCCCAAATTTACTGGAGTTGTCCATTCTCCATTAGCATTTTTAGTAGTTTTAAAAATATCTAAACCACCCATTGTATTGTGTCCTTCTGAACAAAAATACATTGTTCTACCATCAGGATGAAGAAATAAGTCAACTTCATTATAAGGAGTATTTATAACTGGTCCAATATTAGTAGGCGGCGACCAATTTCCATATGCGTCTATATTAGAATAAAAAATATCCCTCCCTCCAATCGATATAGCAGGGTTATCAGAAATAAAATATAAAGTTTTATTATCATAAGATATACAAGCCTTGGATTCGTGGTATTTACTATTTACGCTACCTTTCAGCGGTGTTGGTTTTGTCCATTTACTTCCTTTAAGTTTTGATTCATAAATATCACCACCATTAGTATCCATGTAAACATAAAGAGTTTGACCGTCGGGCGAAATACCAACAACAGCGTCGTGCATTTTTGTATTTAAAGGAGACCCTACAGATCTTGCTTTTGTCCAGCCGGTTTCTGTTTTTTGCGTTTCATAAATATCTTCAAAGTACATTCCGTCAGGTGCCATTTGTCCGCCTGTAGTACCTTTTCTACGAGATGTAAAATATAATTTTGAGCCGTCAGCTGTTACCATAGGTCCGTATTCACGAAATTCTGTATTAATATTATCTCCTAAATTTATAATTTCAACATTTATTGTATCTTTAATCAAGTCTTTACCATTTCTACATTCAGTAATATATTTTCCTAAACTTTCCAATTCTGTTTTATCCCTTATACTTGCAGAATAATTAGAATATAAGGATATAGCTTTATCAAAATTATAATTAAAATGATGACCACGGGCAAGATAAAACTCAATTTTTTTATCAACTTTTGGATTTAAAGCATATGCTTTTTCAAAATATTCCAAACAATCATATTTTTGGCTTGAGTTATAATAACAATAACCGATTTTAAAATTCAAATCAGAGTTATTAGGGTTAAACTCATATGCTTTTTGATATAATTTAAGTCCTTCAGTAATTTTATTTTCAGAAAACACATATATATCAGCATTTTTTATTTGTGATTTAGCTAATTTCAACTTTTCTTTTTTATCGGGAAAATTTGCTGTAGTAAACTTAACATCAACTTGTGAATAAGATAATACACTAGCTATTAAAAAGATTGATAATACTGATATTTTTTTCATTGCAAATAAATTTATTTTACTGATAATACTTTAAATTCAACTCTTCTATTTTGTTGGCGTCCGTCATCGGTGTCATTACTAGCAATAGGTTGCAAATACGCATAACCTTTATAAGATAATCTTGTTTTACTAATTCCTTTATCGACTAAATAATCAACTACTGATTTTGCACGAGCTTCAGATAAATCGGTATTTAATTTTAGACTACCATGACTGTCGGTGTGTCCGCCAATTTCAATTGTCATACTTGGGTAGGAGTTAAGTAGAGCCACCAAGCGGTCTAACTCGGGAAAGGAAGTAGTGCGCAAGGTTTCTTTTCCATAATCAAAGAAAATATTTTTAAGAACAATTTTCGATCCCACACCAACTTTACTTAACACAATATCTTTAGTTACTTCTTGGTAATCTGTTGCTTCCGGAATATTAATATTTTCGCTATAAAACAAATAGCCATCGGCCTTAACGGCTATACCATAATCTTTTCCTGAAGGCAAACTTACAAGATATTTTCCTGTTGAAGAATTAGAGCTAAGAGTAGAAATAAGTTCATTTTTTTCATTATCAACAATTTCTATACTTGCTTCAACTGCGGCAGTTGAAATAGCATCTGTTACGGTTCCTTTCATAATTGTTAGTCTCACTTTTTTAACTTCCACTACTTCTTGCTTTACTTTTTGCGAGATTGTAGCATTAGAGCTGGCAATTAGAATATCTTCGCCTCCCATAACCATCATTTTTTCAGGACCTAAGAAAGTAATTCTATAAATATCTTGTAATCCATAACCACCTTCGTGAGAGCTTGAATAATATGCATAGCGAGCATTACCTGCAACAACAAAAAATACATCGTCTTCGGGTGTATTTATAGGATAACCAATATTTACCGGTTCTGACCAATTACCTGCACCATCATTTTCGCTATAATAAATATCGTATCCACCCATTCCACCATCTCGTTTTGAAGAAAAATACATTGTTCTTCCGTCAGGGTGCATAAACACACCTTCTTCATCATATTTAGTATTTATTGGTGCTCCAACATTTTTTGCAGGTCCCCAATTTCCATTTGGCTGAAGTTCGCTTACAAAAATATCTTTACCCCCATAAGATGAATTTCCAAAACCATCTTTAGGTCTTTCGCTTACAAAATAAAGTTTTCTACCATCGTAAGAAATAGAGGCTGAAGTCTCATGATATTTTGTGTTAATATTTTTTCCCAATTCTTTAGGCTTTGACCAATTATCTCCTTTTAGTTTACTTTCAAAAATAGTTCCGTCTGGTACTCCTTTATAAGTGTATAAAATTTGTCCATCCGGCGATAACCCTACTGTTGCATCATGTCCGGAAGTATTCAGGCTTCTCATATTCACAGCTTGAGACCAGCCTTTCTCATCATTATAAGAAATATATAAATCTTCATAATACAACATATCGTTTGGGTCTATTTCCTCGCCAGTACTACCCTCTCTACGCGAAGTGAATATTAAAACAGACTGGTCTGTGGTAATTACAGGACCATAATCAGGGTATTTGGAATTTACTGTAGGTCCAAGATTGTCAATAAAAACTCTAACCGGATTTTTTACTAGATTTTTGCCTGCTTCACATTCTTTAATTTTTTTATCAACATCGTATTCAGGTTCATTTTTTTTCTTAGATTTTTTTGAAGAAGAAGCTAGATATTCATTTTTAAAACTCCTATAATTAGTAAGTGCCTCGTCAAATTTAAAATTATATTGAAAAGCCTGACCTAACAAAAAATGTATATCAAAAGCAACGCCAGGTTTTGATTTATAAGCTTTTTCCAAAAAAGTTATAGCTTTTGCTTTTTCTGTAGAATATAAATAACAAGCCCCAATTTTATAGTTTAATTCCGGACAGTATTGATTATATTCATAAGCTCTTAAATACTCTGCTAAAGCCATTCTATAAGCCCCAGGATGTCCTAAACTATAATAAGTATCTGCGGCTTTTAAAGACCTCATTGCTTCTTTATATCCATTTTTAGATTGTTTAAATTCTTTTTTATTAATTTCTACAGCAACTTGAGAATATGATTGAAACCCAATTGCCAAAAAGATTAAAAATGTAATTAAAATTTTATTAGTTTTCATAATTTAAAATTTAAGCTTAATGGATTAATATTCTTTACACACTGAACAATACTCTTTTGCTAATTCTAAACCAAGTTCATCAGCTTTTTTCCAGTCATCACAAGCTTCTTGCATTTTTCTTTGCATTTCATAAGCACTTCCTCTATGAATATAAGCGTAAGCATAATCAGGATTAACAAAAACAGCTTTACTAAATGCCTCTATAGCAGACTTATAATCTCCCTCCTTATAATAACACAATCCCATATTATTATAGGCATAAGCATAATCTTTATTTAGTTTTAAAACTTTAGTAAAACATTCAATTGCTTGTTGATATTTACCATCATCATACAAAGTTATTCCTTTATTATTAAGAGCTAAAAAATAATTTTCATCAATTCTTAAAGCTTGGTCGAAAGCCTGTATAGCACCATCATAATCTTTATTTAAACGTTTCACACTTCCTAAATTATTATATAATAGAGGATTATTATCATCTAAGTCAATTGCTTTATTATAATTACTAATAGCATTGTCATAATTTTCTAACATTCTATATGCAGAACCTCTATCATTATATGAAAACACATGATTAGCATCAAGTTTAACTGCTTCGTTAAAAAACTCAATTGCATCAGAGTACTTTTCCTCATTAAACCTTATGACACCAAGAAAGTAATAAAGATTTACATCCTGAAAATTTAAAGATTTAGCTTTTAAAAAGTTTTTTTCAGCCTCTGCGGTTTTTTCTAAATAATATTGAGAATATGCTAGTAAATACGCAGCTTCTCCATCATTTTGCTTTGCTTTAAAAAACTTATCAAAATCAGTTTCTGCATCTTTAAAATTTGACAATTGAACATAGCTTGAACCTCTACCTTTATAAGCATCAAGTAAATTAGAGTTCAATTGTAAAGCCCTTGAATAGCTTTGAACAGCAGCCTGATATTGAGCTTGTTGATAAAATTGCACTGCATCATTAAAAGCCACATTCGCTTCTTGATCATCTGCAAGAATTAAAGTGCTACTAGTATCGGAAACAGCAGTAGCACCACTATCATATCCAACTTTTATAGGTACAATAATTTGTGAAGTATCAACTTCTTGTGCTAATACAAGAATTGGAATAAAACAAACAAAAAATAATAAAATTAAATTTTTCATAACTTATTAGATTATAGTTAGTATTTTAAAATTTTAGCAATATACAAATTAATATTATTCATACAAAAATTATTCAGCATTTATTCCATGACAATGTTTAAATTTTTTACCACTTCCACATGGGCAAGGGTCATTTCTTCCAACTTTTTTCTCTACTCTAACTGGCTCTGCAACTGATTTTCCTTTGCTTGGGTCGTGATATCCAGGGTCTTCGCGTCCTGTTTTCATTTTACTTAAATCTAATTTAGACCTTACTCTGGCTTCACGTACTTCGTCTGCTTCTTTAACAGGAATAAAACCTCTCATCAAACTAAAAACCACAGATTTGTTAATTTTATCCAACATAGTCTTAAACAGCTCAAAAGATTCTAATTTATAAATCAACAAAGGATCTTTTTGTTCGTAAGAAGCCGATTGCACAGATTGTCTTAAATCGTCCATTTCACGCAAATGCTCTTTCCAATATTCATCTATGGTTTTTAAAACAATAGTTTTATCATAAGCTGCCACAATTTCTTCACCCTTATTATTATAGGTTTTTTCTAAGTTTACTATAACTGAATATTCTTTAAAACCATCAGAAATTGGCACTAAAATATTATCATAAGTCGATTGTTTAGCCTCAAAAATTGTCTTTATTATAGGATAAGCCTGATCAGCTATAGCTTGAGTTTTGCGTTTATGATTTTCTCTTGCTTTTTCATAAATATATTCTATAAAGTTTTCATATTTAAAATCTTTATATTCATTTTCATTTATATCAAGTTCTATAGAAAGAGTTCTAAATAATTCTAATTTAATATCTTCAAAATCAAGATTATCAAAATATTCGTCAACTAAACTAACACAAACATCATACATCATATTTGCGATATCAGCCCCAAGTCTTTCGCCGTCTAATGCATTTTTACGTTTTTTGTAAATTACAGTACGTTGCGAGTTCATAACATCATCATATTCCAAAAGTCTTTTTCTAATACCAAAGTTATTTTCCTCGACTTTTTTCTGAGCTCTTTCTATTGATTTTGAAATCATAGAATGTTGAATTACCTCACCTTCTTTTAATCCCATTCTATCCATCATTTTAGCAATTCT
This sequence comes from Bacteroidales bacterium, assembly GCA_023228725.1. Classification (GTDB taxonomy): domain Bacteria; phylum Bacteroidota; class Bacteroidia; order Bacteroidales; family ML635J-15; genus Bact-19. Next base: position 10,499 of record JALOAQ010000024.1, read on the forward strand.
ATCCGAGCCAAACAAACGCATTAAATCATCTTCTAAAGAAACAAAAAATTGCGAAGATCCTGGGTCGCCTTGACGACCAGCACGCCCTCTTAACTGCCTATCCACCCTACGCGACTCATGGCGTTCTGTACCTACAATTGCTAAACCTCCTGCATCTTTTACTTTATCACTTAACTTAATATCTGTACCACGACCAGCCATATTTGTTGCAATAGTAACATTTGAAGAATATCCTGCCTCTGCAACAATATCAGCCTCGCGTTTATGCAATTTTGCATTTAAAACATTATGTTTAATTCCTTTTCGCGAAAGAATTTTACTTAAAAGTTCAGAAATTTCAACAGAAGTAGTTCCCACCAAAACAGGGCGACCTTCTTTTGTTAAACTTTCAATTTCATCAATTACCGCTCCGTATTTTTCACGATTTGTTTTATAAACCAAGTCTTCTCTATCATAACGAACAATAGGTCGGTTTGTTGGAATTACAACAACATCTAGTTTATAAATATCCCATAACTCACCAGCTTCGGTTTCAGCTGTACCAGTCATTCCCGAAAGTTTATGATACATCCTAAAATAATTCTGTAAAGTTATAGTAGCATAAGTTTGTGTTGCTGCCTCAATTTTCACATTTTCTTTAGCTTCAATTGCTTGATGCAAACCATCTGAATAACGCCGGCCTTCCATAATACGTCCTGTTTGCTCATCAACAATTTTAACTTTATTGTCCATTACTACATATTCAACATCTTTTTCAAATAAAGTATATGCTTTTAAAAGTTGATTTACAGTGTGAATACGCTCTGATTTTACAGAAAAATCCCTAATAATTTCATCTTTTTTATTTAACCTCTCATTTTCTGTCATAGAGCTTTTCTCTAGGTCAGAAAGCGCTGTAGCTATATCAGGAAGTACAAAAAAGTTTGTATCTGAACTTGAATTTGCCAGTAAATCAAAACCTTTGTCGGTAGGCTCAATAGAGTTAAGTTTTTCATCAATAACAAAATACAAATCATCTGTAACCAAATGCATTTGCTTGTTATTATCAGCCATATAATGGTTTTCAGTTTTTTGTAAAAGCGTTTTCATTCCCTGTTCGCTCAAAAACTTTATCAAAGGCTTATGGCGTGGCAAGGCCTTAAAAGCTTGAAGTAATTTAAAACCACCATCTTTTTCATTTTCAGCAGCTATTAGCTTTTTAGCTTCTGTAAAAATATCATTAAATAAATTTCTTTGAGCGTTCACCAATTTTTGTACTTGTGGCTTTAACTCATCAAACAATTGATCTTCGCCTTTTGGTGTTGGTCCCGAGATAATAAGCGGAGTACGTGCATCATCAATCAATACAGAGTCAACCTCGTCAACAATTGCATAATTATGCTTACGCTGCACCAAATCAGATGGATTTAAAGCCATATTATCACGTAAATAGTCGAAACCAAATTCATTATTTGTTCCAAAAGTAATATCTGCCATATAGGCATTTCTACGCGCTTCGGAGTTAGGCTCGTGCTTATCAATACAATCAACCGACAAACCATGAAACATATAAATTGGTCCCATCCACTCGGAGTCACGTTTTGCAAGATAATCGTTAACTGTAACTACATGCACACCTCGTCCTGTAAGTGCATTTAAAAACACTGGAAGAGTTGCCACTAAAGTTTTACCTTCTCCAGTTGCCATTTCGGCAATTTTTCCAGAGTGAAGCACTACTCCCCCAATAATTTGCACATCGTAATGCACCATATCCCAAGTAACTGTATTTCCGCCAGCTACCCAAGAATTAAACCACACAGCTTTATCGCCTTTAATTTCAACAAAATCATTGTTAGTTGCTAAATTTTTATCAAATTCGCTTACTGTAACTACAACTTCTTTATTTTCTTTAAATCTACGTGCAGTTTCTTTAACTATTGCAAAAGCTTCAGGTAATAATTCATTTAAAAAAACTTCAAGGTCTTTATCTATCTTTTCCTCAATTTTATCAATTTCATTAAAAATTTCTTCTCTTTGCCAAATATCTAAGGCCTCTGCTTTTGCTTTAAGCTCAATTATCTTATCTTGCTCAGGCTTAATATGTTCAGCAATTCTCTTTCTTAAATTCGTTGATCTTTCACGTAATTCATCATTAGAAGCTTTAGTAATTTCTGGTTCAACTGCCAATACTTTTTCTAAAAATGGTTGAACTGCTTTTAAATCTCTCTCTGCTTTTGATCCAAATATTTTTGCGATTAAACTATTAAGTCCCATATATTTTATTAAATAATTTATTATTAATCTACAAAGTTAAATTAATTTATTATAGCTACAATAAAATATGTGAAATAATTGTGTTTTTAATAACAACAAATTTTAAACCCTTTTATTAGAAATGAACACAGAAAATTTAAAATGTCATATTAAAATAAATCTTTTACCTCGAGTATGTTTTATCAATGGATTAAAGAGATTAAAATAGACTTACGTAATAAAAATCAAACTCACTCATATAAAATAGATTTATTAACAAGTAATGATGATATAATACTATCAAATTGTGTGAAAGTAACATCCACTGCATAAACTGTGTCTATTTTACAAGAATCAATTTCTATTATACATGGTAATTGTAAAAAGCTAAAGTTTAATAATTTTTTTTTCTTATCTATGATTTGATTTTCTTTATCTAACCTAATTTGATTAAAATCAAAATCACTTTCATCACCTGAAAAAACAGTTAATACATCTTGTTTAAATATATTTTTGTTTAATACGTTAAAATATCTGTTGTTACACCCTGCACAACCCATACTTGTATAATACAATATGTAATTATAATTAGCTAACTCAACATTAAAGCTATCTTTTAAGAATAGCTCAAAGTTTTCAGTATCTTTAAAAGCAAGTTCTGGTAAATCTTCTTTTGTTTTCTCCAATTTATTATTTGAATCCTGATTTTGACATTGAACAAAAAACATACAGAATATTATTAAAAATAAAAAAATTTTTAAACATCTATAATACTTGAAATAGAACAAATTCAGTTTTTTCATTATTCAAATTTTTATTTGCAATTAATATACCTTCTTTTATTGGAAAAACAGTACGGAAATCAAATTTATTTTTATCAAAAAAGAACTCACCCGCTTTGTTAAAATTTTTATTAAGGACTATTAAAGACCAATCTCTTTCAAATGTCAAATTGTTTAAGTAATGGAAATCTTTATTAGGCAACAAAGCAACAACAAAATATAAATCTCGATATTCATCAAAAATCACATCGTAGATAACACCATTAAAATAAGGAGCCTCTTGACGTTGCTTAACAAATTCTTCTTTCCCGCTTTCAGAATCGTAAAGTTGTACCAAAGGAGCTTTTAAACTCGAATAATCAGAAATTATTTGAATTCTATTTTCAATTTTACCAGAAACATTATTAAACACAAATAATAAATCCGAATTTTCATGAAAACAAATTGTGGCATTCTTGAAATTTTTTATCTTTAAACCATTTGTACTTGTAAATCTATCACTTTTTACAATTTCACTTTTTACAAAATTACTCAATATTTGATTTACACATATACTATCTGTAAAAAGATTTTTAAACACAAACACTCTTTCATTTAGCACCATTTCTGTTAAAATTTTATATTCATACTCAATTAGGTTATCTTCTATTTTAGTATGAGTAAGATTATAACCTGAGACATATAATGCATTATTATATATTTGGCTTGAGCCATATAATTTAACCCTGTTTTGATTTATCAAAGACAGTAAGTCAATGGTTTTCTCATATCCTTTTGATGTTATTAAATGGAGTTCTCCAACAAACAGATTTTCATAAATATAAACTGTATCAGGATTAACAGACAATAAATATTGACCAGATAAATATTCGGGTAATTTTATTGTTTTCTTATCTTGAGTGTTAAGATTTGTTATTTCTAATCTTTTATCTGTATTTTGAAAATAAGCAACACAAAAAAGCTCGTCTCCCTTACTAAGAAGCAATACGTCATTAGGCTTATAAGAATGTGAAATGTGATATTTTTTATCTGTCTCTTTAAGACTTACATTTTTGGAGCAAGAAACGATAATAAAAGTTACAATAAAAAACAATAATATGTAATTTTTCATAATTTTACAAAAAATGGAAACGCCCTAGCGTGTCCAAAATTAATATTAATTATTAAATTTCCATACACTATATACATTTGGTGTTGTATAATCATCTTTCATTTCGTTTAACACCAAAAAATAGCTAGCTCTCTCATCTAATAAAAATTTTACAAACAATTCTCCTTTCACAATTTTTACCAAAACATCATTTTTAATGAACATTGACAACATTTCTAAATTTTGACTTACTGCTATTGAATTTTTATAAAAATCTCCGTCCTTATTGTTTGCTATAAAATCAATGACAGGCTTTGCCTGTTTTGGTCTAACAATTACAATAGAACAATTTGTTGCAGGTGGAGCACAGTCAATTTTTCCATTAATAAATTTCCAAGACTCAACCTCATAATAAGGTGGATTTTCTAAACCCTTCAATTGGTTATCATTATTGCTTGTAATAGCTTCTTCCTGTAAAACAAAGTCTGATTCTTCCTTACAAGAACTTAGAACAATAAAAACTGCTATCATTAAAGCACTCAATACATATTGAGTTTTTAAAATTTTATTTTTCATTTTGATTTAATTTTAGTTTAAAAATAATTTAAGCACTCTCTTTGCAAGTGTTTTAATAGATAAACATCTTGCGTTAAAATAATTTAATTTTATTCTCATATTCACACCTCCTTTCTTTATTTCTAAATTATTACTACACTAAATACTTATTAAAGCTATTATCAAAAAATAGCGTAGTTTATTCATACAATAATCTCAAAATCTCTACTAACTTATTATATATACAAATATAAACTATTTTTTTAAATTAATCAAAAAAAAGCAAGAAAACCCATTGTGTTTTACAACATATTTTCGACAACATTTATCATATTCTAAAAAATTGTACTTTTTTTATAAATATGACTTTATTATCTTTAAAAACTCAAATCAGAAGAACCAAAGTTAGTAGTTGTATGTTTATGAACCTTCGCTTACTCTAACAACAACCAATCTATCGAAAAACTTGTAAAAACATTATCTGTATAATTATCTTTTTCGAAAAACAATCCTATATCTCCATTTTGCAAAACACATAGCGAAGAATATGCAGCAGAACCCGCATAAATAGTTTTAGATTTTGACCAAGTTGCTCCATTGTCAAGACTGTATTTTACAGATAAATTTTCTCTTTTATTTTTCGATTCCAAATTTGAAAAAATTAATATGCTTTTACTTTCTCCTTCTATTTCGTAAGAATAATTTAAAATACTTGCATTGCAACTTGGGTCAACTAAAGCAGAATCAGGTTTTGAAGTCCATGTTTTTCCATAATCATCAGATAGGTGAACATATCTATAGCCCAAACCATTAACTCTACTGTTTATCATCAAAGTGCCATCAGCTAATTCAATAATTTTTGATTCGTCTGCTGGTTTTATTGCATTATCAATAAAATACCAAGTTTCACCATGATTATCAGAGCCAAAAACACATAATCCATTTTCGAGATTTACTAAAGTGTGTAAAAGTTTTCCCGAACTGGTTTGAACTCCCTCTCCAGAAGTTATGAATTTAAAATTATTATGCCATTCAGGTTTTGAAATTTGCTCAGTTATATCAAAGTGTTTTGACCAAGTTTTGCCATTATCCACACTTTTTATATAATGCAAATAATAAACTTCTTTTTCTAATTTTAAATTCATATAATTGTAAAATAGAAAAATTTCCCCTGTAATTTTATCAACAATTATTGATGGGTCTGAAGCAGACTCGCCAAAAGGGAAATCAACAACCACTTGAATTTCTGACCAAGTTTTTCCATTATCTTTGCTTCTGCGAATAGCAATATTTATATCTTCACTATAACGTAAATCTCCACAAGATTCAACTCTTTCATCAATTGCTGCAATCAAATCGCCATTGGGAGCTTTTGCTAAAGCAGGAATACGATAACAAGAAACGCCTTGTTTTAAACCTGCATTAAATAAAGATTGAAACTCTAATTGAGCAAAAGCAGTGTTGAGGATAAAAAAACTAAGAATGATTAAGAAATTTTTCATAAGCTAAAAATTAATCTTCTTTTTCCCAATCAGAAAGAATACTATTTATTTCGTCTGTTGTTTTTCTTAAGCGTGATTTACATTCTTTAATCAAAAAACTTGCTCTTTTAACCTTCTCGGACAAAATATCTAAATCTAATTCATCAGTTTCAATTTCAGCTAAAATTTCTTCTAATTCGCTTAGTGCTTTGGCGTATGAAAATTCTTTTTCACTCATGTTTTAAATTTTAAAAATTATTCCCATTCTATTGTTGCAGGCGGTTTTGAAGAAATATCATAAACCACTCTGTTTACACCTTTAACTTTATTTATAATATCATTAGAAACTTTTGCTAAAAATTCGTAAGGCAAATGAACCCAATCTGCTGTCATGCCATCAATGGAATTTACTGAACGAAGTGCCACTACATTTTCGTAGGTTCTTTCATCTCCCATTACCCCAACCGACTGCACAGGCAACAAAACTGCTCCTGCTTGCCAAACTTTATCATATAAATCCCATTCTTTTAGGCTTGAAATAAAAATATCATCAACATTTTGAAGAATTTTTACTTTTTCTTCTGTTACTTCTCCCAAAATTCTTATTGCTAAACCAGGTCCAGGAAAAGGATGGCGACCTATCAAATTGTCGGATATACCCAAAGTTTTACCAACAATTCTAACTTCATCTTTAAATAAAAGACGAAGAGGTTCAACAATTTTTAATTTCATAAAATCAGGCAAGCCACCAACATTATGATGAGACTTTATTGTAACAGAAGGACCTTGAACAGAAACCGACTCAATAACATCTGGATAAATTGTACCTTGTCCTAACCACACAACATTTTCTAATTTATGTGCTTCTTCATCAAAAACTTCAATGAACAACCTACCAATAATTTTCCGTTTTTGTTCAGGGTCTTTTATTCCAGCCAATTCTTTGTAAAACCTTTGTTTTGCATCAACACCAATTACATTTAAGCCCATGCCTTTGTATGATTCCAAAACATTTTCAAATTCATTTTTTCGCAATAATCCATTATCAACAAAAATACAAGTAAGTTGTGAACCTATTGCTTTATTTAACAAAACTGCTGTAACTGTGCTGTCCACACCACCCGAAAGCCCTAAAACAACTTTATCTTTTCCTATTTTATCTTTTAAACTTGCAATTGTTTCATCAATAAAAGAAGCCGAAGTCCAATCTTGCTTACAATTACAAATATCTACAACAAAATTTCGCAAAATCTTTTCTCCTTCTAAAGAGTGAGAAGTCTCGGCATGAAACTGAATTCCCCAAGTATTTTCATCAGCAATTCTAAAAGCAGCAACTTTCACATCATTTGTAGAAGCAATTATTTTATAATTATCAGGAATTTTAACTATAGTATCTCCGTGCGACATCCAAACTTGTGAATTTTGGTCAACGCCTTTAAAAAGCTTGTCATTTTCATCAACAAATTTAAGATTTGCTCTACCGTACTCGCGAGTATTTGAATAAGCCACTTCGCCTCCATAAAAATGCGACAAATATTGAGCTCCGTAACAAATTCCTAAAACTGGCAATTTGCCCTTTATATTAGTTAAATCTGGAATTAAAGCTTTTTCGTCTCTTACAGAAAACGGACTTCCACTTAAAATCACTCCTTTTATTGTTGAATCAAGTTCAGGAATTTTATTATATGGATAAATTTCACAATAAACACTCATATCTCTAAGTCGGCGAGCTATTAATTGCGTGTATTGAGAGCCAAAATCTAAAATTAAAATTTTTTCTACCATGTCAATATTTTTCTTGTTGCAAAGATGATGATTTTTTTTGAAAATTAGAAATTCAATAAAAATAAATTAACATATATGTATTTTATTCCCTTAAATTATGATTAAAGAAATAGAATAAGCAAAATATTGAGTAAAAAGACTTAGAAACGAAGTTTTATTTTGCTTACAAAAGCATTTTAGAATATTTTTTTAGCAAAATTTAATTTTAATTCTTTTTTTCCGTATATTTGCATAAAATTAGAAGTGAATTAAAATGAACTTTTGGCAATTCAGAAATCAATTTTACGACTTGGTATGTTTTAATATCAATCAAGTCTATGCGTGGGAAACAAATTTTGAGAAAAATAATCTTACTCGTTGGGCAAAACAAAAATTGCTTGTAAAACTGCGTAATTCCTGGTATAGTTTCCCCGAATATTTAAAAACACCAAACATTCAGCATTTTGTATCAAACAAAATATATAGCCCTTCCTATGTCAGTTTGCATTCTGCATTAGCATTTTACGGCATTATTCCCGAAGCAATAGTGCAGACAACTGCTGTTAGTTCAATAAAAAAAACAAATTTTGATAATATTTTTGGCTCATTTACATATCAACAAATTTCACCCGCATTAATGTTCGGCTATGAACAAAAATCATTTTTAAGCAAACAAAGTTTACTATTTGCTACTCCCGAAAAAGCAATTTTAGATTTATTATATCTTTATCCACAGTATAATAATGAGCAAGAAATCACAGAATTACGTTTTGACGAAGAATTTATGCAAGAATATTTGAACATAGAACGTTTAAACGAGTTTACAGAAAAATTTCAATCAAACGCATTAAGAAATAGAGTTAACTTACTTTTAAAAATTCAAAATTTATGCTCAATTTAGAACAAATCCAAAATTATTTTTCGCCACAAATCCGAAAAAATCCTGCTCACAAAAAATATATTTTAAAAGAATATATTCAACTAATAATTTTAAATTTCTTAGCAAGTTCAAAATTTGTAAAAAAAATCACTTTTATTGGTGGTACAAATTTGCGTTTAATAAAAGGGATTGACAGATTTTCTGAGGATTTAGATTTTGATTGTAAAGATTTTTATGCCGAAGATTTTGCAGAAATGTCTCAATCGGTTTTAACTTTTCTAAAGCGTTCGGGTTTTCAAGTCGAAAATCGAAAAAAGCAAAGCGAAAAATTAACAGCTTTTCGTTCAAACTTTTATTTCCCTGAATTATTATTTGATTTAGGCTTGTCAGCATATAAAGAAGAACGATTTTTGATTAAAATTGAAAGCCAAAATCAAAAATTTGAATACAAAGCTAAAATATCGCATATTAACGCTTGTGGTTTTTTTATTTCGTTTCCTGTTCCGCCAGACGACATACTTTGTGCAATGAAATTGTCTGCTTTACTTTCACGGGCAAAAGGACGGGATTTTTACGATGCAATCTTCCTACTTTCCCAAACTAAACCAAATTATGAGTTTCTTGCTAAAAAACAAAAAATCCATAATCTGACAGAATTAAAAACAAAACTGGCAGAAACGGTGGATAAAGTTAATTTACAACACAAATCCAAAGATTTTGAACATTTATTATTTAACAAAGAGAGTAAAAATAAGATATTGAATTTTAAAGAATTTATCAAAATATTAAATTGAGAAATATAAAAATTCACTTAGCTATTTATCAATATAGCAAAAAAGATAATATTTGCCTGTATTTAAGTGTTTTACAAAATTCACAGCCTTAAAACCAACTTAGTTTATCCAAAAAACCTTAGATTTATTAAACTTATTGCATTTTTAAATTTAAAATCTAATAAACAGTATTTATGCAAATTATATAAAAGTTTTTTTTAATTTTGTTCAAAATTCTAAATTTTATGAATTTAAAAGATATAAAATACGATTGCAGACATTTTAGGGGCGGTATTCCTTGCAAACCTAACAAAGATTTTGCTGTAGATTGCTTAGATTGTAAGTATTACGATAAAATTGGCAAAAGAATTTTAATTATTAAACTTGGGGCAATGGGTGATGTTATTCGTAGCACACCTTTAATTGTGAAATATCGTGAACTATACCCGGATTGTCATATTACATGGTTAAGCCACTCGCCTGAAGTCTTGCCAAAAGATAAAATTGATGAAATCCTAAAATGGAATGAAACTTCAATTTTTATAATTCAAAATAAAAAATATGATATTGCAATAAACCTTGACAAAGAAGAAGAGGCTTGTATTTTATTAGAAAAACTTGAAGCTAAAGAAAAATACGGTTTTATTTGGAACAATGAGCATATTGATGCCGCCACACCTGCTGCTACACATAAATTAATCACAGGATTTTTTGACCATTATTCTCAAAAAAATACAAAAAATTATCTTGAAGAAATTTTTGAAATATGTCATTTGCAGTTTAATGACGAACCTTATTTATTAAATTACAACAAAAATTTAGCTGAACAATGGCAAACAAAAATCAAAGAAAAAAGCAAAGGAAAAACTATTGTAGGTTTAAATACTGGTGTTGGAAATCGTTGGGCAACACGACTTTTGCCTGAAGAACATTGGGTTTCTTTAATAAACCTACTTTTGAAAAATGATTTTTATCCAATTATTTTGGGCGGTCCTCAAGAAAATGAAAAAAATCAAAATTTTGCAAATAAAACTGGAGCTTATTATCCCGGAACTTTTTCTTTAGAAGAATTTTTTGCTATTAGCTCTAACTGCGAAATTATTCTTACACAAGTTTCGATGATGATGCATATTGCAACTGCGTTAAAAAAGAAAATGGTTTTAATGAATAATATTTTCAATAAACATGAATTTTATCTTTATAATAGAGGAATAATTGTTGAACCCGAATCTGGTTGCGACTGCTATTATGGAAATAAATGTAAAAGAGAAATTTCTTGCATGTACGATATAAAGCCTGAAACATTATTAAAAGAAATTTTAAAACTTCACAATTCATAATGAAAATAGCTTATTTATCAACTTTTTATCCTTTTCGTGGAGGAATTGCACAATTTAATGCTTCGCTTTTTAGAGAATTTGAAAAAATGGGGCATAAAACCCAAGCTTTTACTTTTACTACTCAATATCCAAAGTTTTTATTTCCTGGCGAAACACAATTTGTACAAGAAAATGATATAGTTGACAAAATTGACTCTCAAAGAATTTTAAATACTGCAAATCCTTTCACTTGGCTTAGTGCTGCAAAAAAAATTCGCAAAACTCAACCCGATTTATTAATAATGAAGTATTGGATGTCATATTTTGCTCCTTCCTTAGCTTGTGTTGCAGGCAAAATGAATAAAAACACAAAAATTCTTACAATTTTAGACAATGTAATACCACACGAGAAAAAGTTTTTTGACTCTGCTTTTACTAAATATTTTTTGAAAAAAAATCATGCTTTTGTTGCAATGTCCGAAAAAGTAAAAAATGACTTGCTAACATTTTTGCCTGAAGCAAAATGTGAATTATTGCCACATCCGCTTTATAATCATTTTGGAGATATTCAAGACAAAACAAAGGCAAAAGAAAAATTAGGAATAGACCCAAATAAAAAGACTTTATTATTTTTCGGTTTTATTCGTGATTATAAAGGGTTGGATATTTTAATAGAAAGTTTTGGAGAACTTGACAAGTCATATCAATTACTTATTGCTGGCGAAGTTTATGGAAATTTTTCAAAATACGATGAATTAATCAATAAAAATCCAAACAAAGAAAATATCCATAAGCATATAAAATATATTTCAGACAATGAAGTGAGTACATACTTTTCAGCCAGCGACATTTGTGTTTTACCATATAAATCAGCTACCCAAAGCGGAATAACAGGAATTTCATTTCACTTTGAAACACCAATGATAGCAACAGATGTTGGAGGATTGGCAGAAATTATTTCGCATGAAAAAACTGGATTAATTTGCGAACTTCCTGATGCAAAATACTTAGCTAAAAGCATTAAATCATATTTTGAAGATTATAAGCAAGAAGGCTTTGTTGAAAACATTAAAAAACTTAAACAAGAATTAAGCTGGGAAGTCTTTGCAGAAAAAATCATAGATTTATAAAGTTGAAAGTCTGTAAAGTCGAAAGTCTATAAAGTCTAAAGTCTGTAAAGTCGAAAGTCTGTAAAGTCGAAAGTCTGTAAAGTTGAAAGTGCTTGTCGATTAAAAAGATTTTACCACTAAGGCTGATACAAAGAACAATAGTTGAATTTTGAATTTTCGTTGATACGAATCCGTTCAGTCCGCTTATAGCCTATACTATGTCGGGTGCAATATTCATTTATTATTTGATTTGCTTTTTTAAAATCTTGTCTTTCATACGCTTTAATCAAGTTTTCTCTATCAACATTATTTAGTTCTTTGATATTTGGAATTTTTAATTGTTTTAAAACTTGTGATTGAAATCTTGGAAGTCCACCATTCATTCTTATTCCAATTTGAGACATTTGGTGTTTAATAAAGTCAGACATTAAAATACTTGCCAAAATTTTCAAATATGGAATACTATCCGATGTTATGAAATACAAATTATGATGAGGATAGTATTTACCCGGGTCAATAAAAAGGAATTTATTTCCTGTAAGGTCTGGTAATAAAAGCTTTGGCTTAGTTAATAAATCTGGTTTAATTTTGTCAATTGTTTTATACCATTTATTTGGTGTTTTTTTTGCTGTATGTCTTTGCAATAGCTTCTGCTTGTGATCATTAAGATAAGTCTGTAAATGTGGATATTTTTCTAAATCACAAAGTTCTCCATTTTCATATGGATTAATCAAATAATTTTCAGCCCAATTGAATGTGTTGTTTTTTAAATCACTTGATTTAATTATTGGCAACAGTCTGTTTTTTTCAATCTCGTTAAGCTCTCTTTTATTTTTAATAAAAACTTTATCTGCTCCTGTTGCTACTCCAATTCCAATTTCAAAGCCTTGTTCTTCTATGCCGATTAAGGCAGTATGATTTATATTGTAATGCAAAAACAAATTTTGCCAAGACTTGTTTTTTGGATTTTCAACTTCAGTAAAATTCAAGCTATTAAAATCAATTTGTTTTGAGTTGTCTTCGCAAAACAAAACCATTTCAGAGCGTTTACTTTTTTGTATTGTCGTAATACAAGGATATGCTGTTACAACTTCTTCAAAAGGTGAAGACTTTTCAATATTTAAAACTTTTATTAAATTATAATGAGAAGAAATTTGCTCTCTTAAAATCTTTCCATATTGATTATTAAGCCACCTATTTGAGCTAATAAAGGATAAAAAACCATTAGGTTTTAATAAATCTAATGAACACTCAAAAAATGGAATATACAAGTCTGATCTGTATCTAAAAGTTTTATATTTTTTACGGTAAAAAACTTTGTCAGTGTCTGGAATAAGTTCGTATCTTATATATGGCGGATTACCAACTATACAATCAAATTTTTGTTTAAAATGCCAAGTCAAATAGTTTGTATTTAAACAAATTTGAGAGCTTAATTTAATCCTTTTATTTGTTAAATTAAAAATTAAATCATCAATGGTTTTGGTTAACTTAACAAAAGCAATTAAATCTAACTCAACAAAAGTCAAATTAGAAATCACACTATCAATAAATGAGAATTTATAAATTAAAGATGACTTGTAGAGGCGTTTTATTATTTCGCTTGCAAATGCTCCATTGCCTGATGCCGGTTCAAGTATTTTAATAGAACTTAAATTCAAATCAGAAGAATAGCTAACTTCGTCCAATATAAACCGGACTACATTCTTATTTGTAAAGACTTTACTGCGATTTCTTCCGTTTTTTTTCTCCATAATTATTTTTGTTTAAACTCGTGAACTTGCCCTAATAATTGTCCAATAAACGAATAAAGAAAGGCTTCTATTGAAATGCTATTTTCAACATTTCCGTAATCATAATTGTCAGTTGACCAAAGCAAACAGCATTGAGAGTAATGTCTTTCAAGCATAAGTTTTTGACAAAACAAACAATATCTATCAATATATGAGGTATTATGAAACTCTCTGAATACTTTAAAGTGTGGTTCGTAAATTCTAACCGGGGATGTTGATTTTACAGTTTTTTCTACAATCATCAAATATCCTAACCAAGGTGCTGTTTGATTGGGATATGCTTTTTCTCTAAAAGCAGTCCATAAATCAATAGCGCTTCCTAAGGCTTCTTCAGTTCTGTTATTAAAATTATTTCCAAAAGAACCAACTTGGGATTTAAGTTCAATAACGGCAATAAGTTTTTGAGTTGGTGAAATAATTAGCATATCCCAATCTTTTGTTGGTCTAAAGAAACCAGGTAATTGGTTTCCCTTAATGAAAATACAATTTGTTGGTATTCCAACATCAACTGCGACTTGATATAAAAGATTGATAAAACCGTCTAATTGTTTACCTCCAGTAACTGAACTTCTATTGCCTGTATCTTTTACCTCTCTATCGCCCTGCTCATCTTTTTGTTTGCTTCTTGTTTTCCAAAAATGATAAATGGCAGATTTTATGAGTTCCTTATATTTTTCTATTTCCATTTTTTCTTTTTCTATTTTAATGCAAAGTTAAAAGTTTAGAAAGTTCTTAAGTCGCTTAAAGAACTTTTTATTATTGTAGCACCTCATTCCTCTACCCCACAAACTTTCAGCACTACACATATTCGAAAATAAAACATTTTTTTCTTGCATATTGTTCTTTACAAAACTAATAATTATTTTTATAAAATAAATATTTTTAATGCTTCCTTATTAAATTTAACAAAAACTATTCTGTAGTATCAAAAAGAGTAATTCTGTTTAAATCTTAAAGCCTTTTTATTTTGTATTTTACGTTTAAAAACAAATTTTTCAAAACCACCCGACATATAAAAGTAGTTCCACCAATTAGCATTCAAATATTTTAACAAATAATTTTTACGGATTTTGTATGTTTTATAATGTTTCATTATACCCAAGTATGAGTTAATACAAGATTGAAAAACTTTCTGTTCTTCTAAACTTGGTTTATGGTCTTTTATTATTTTATTTTGCTTTTCAATAGCGTCATAAAAATTTCCTTTAGTCCTGTTTGCAATATAAATTCTATGCGGTTTTATTACAGTTCCTAAAAATTTAACTCCTTTGCTATAATGTTGTAAATAAATTTTATTTGGATGCAATGTGAGTTTTAAGTTTGAAGACAAAAAATCACTAATCTTAGGGATTAAAGATTGTAGATAGTGTTTATTTTCATGAATCAGAATAAAGTCATCGACATAACGCCCGTAATATTTTATGCCTAAGTCGTTTTTTACCCAATGATCGAAGTCGTTCATATAAATATTAGCAAAAAGCTGTGAGGTTAAATTGCCTATAGGCAAACCACAATTTTCTTGCACATAAAATAAACTTTTTGTTTTAGGTAAACCTTTCCAGCTATCACGACTACCTTTAACTATGCAATTTTTACGAGGATCATTAAAAATGGTTTTTTCAATCAAATAAATAAGCAGATTTACATTAAATTCCACTATTTTATTATCAGCTGATAATACTTGCTTAATTTTATCAAATAACAAATCTTTGTTTATTGCCATAAAATATCCTAATATATCAAGTTTTAAGATATAACATTCTCCATAATAATTATTTGAACAAGATTTGATAAAGTGGTTAACTCGTGAAACACCATAATGCACACCTTTAGCAAGTCTACAACTATATGAATCGATAATAAATAATTTTTCAAAAACCGGCGAGATATAATTAAAAATAAAATGATGAACAAGTCTATCTCTAAAATCAGCCGCAAATATTTCACGCTTTACAGGTTTATCAACAATAAAACAAATGCTTGGATATGGTTCATAATCAAACTCAATAATTTCATTAAACAAAGCAAAAATATTAGCTTCTGCATATTTTTCAAAAGCTAAGGCATTTATAGTGTTTCTTTTATTTTTTCGTGCATCAAAATACGCTTGAAACAAATCAAGACTAATTTTATTTTTTTCATTTTCTTCAAATAAATCTTGTTTTTTCATTTAAAAAATTTTAATAAAGTCACAGGCGAACAACCTTCCTGTGACTCTGTTTTCAATAAAATCCCTAACGCAGCGCACTGAGTATCCGTTATCCTTGTTGTTGTTGTTCCTGTTAACATTGCTGTTATTATAGTACAAGTTACGTTTCCAAGCGTTATTGCTATCATTCTCAGTAGCCGACCACCAATTACCGTTGTTCCCAAGATTGTTGAAATTACCATTGTTGTTACGGTAACCTCCCGGCAGAGCTGTTTTAGCAACTTCTCTATTTGTTGGGTAGAAATTTGCAAAACCACCCAATCTTTTATAGCTAACATATACCTGTTTTTTTATATTACAGGCCTTTACAATGTCAGCGAGTTGCCGGATTTTATAATGCACGCTCCGACAAACCTTAGCTTGTCGAAATCTGGCGGAAAACTTCTTTAGTTGAAAGTTTATAAAGTTTTTATTAAGCCTGAAAGTATTTTTGAAATTTCTTCTGATAGTGCAAACAGTAATAATATTTTCAAACCTCTCTATATTCATTTTTTCAACTTTTAACTTTATAAACTTTTAACTGACTTTTGCCATCCACTTAATTGTTTTGACACATTCTCTACTGCTTGATTTACTTTCACATATTTTTCTAAACTTATTTGCTTCATATCTTTCATTACTCGTATTAATAAACGGATTACTTCTATTTGCTCACGGGCCATTTGCAACAGATCTGCTTTCTGATATTTAGTATTTGCCCGATAAATTAAAATTACCAATTCTATAGTTTCTTTTTTCAAACTTTCGCCAATTGTGTATTTGAATTCTTTATTAAAATTTTTGGTAAATTGAAAAATTTCAATAAGCAAATCATAGGTAGCCTTATAAACAGGCAAACTTTCATATAGTGCCATATAATTCAATTTTTATTCTATGCAAAAAATTTAATGCCTCAATTCCTGTTGTGTTTTCAAGCGGAAAGTCTATTATTTTTTGAATAATTGCATCGCGAACAATACTTTTATTATCTATATAAACATATGGATTTTGATTTCCTGAAATACCGGAATTATTTACACTATAAACTATCTCAGGATTTTCCAAAACATAATTATCATTATTAGATATTTTTTCATATCCACTTTCTATCAGCTTGGTTTTCCATATTTCAAAACCTTTTTCTTCAGAAAAAGCTTTAATATTAATATGTTTCTCAAATTTTGTAAATGACTTATCTTTTAATTTAATAAGATTTATTATAGAATCAAGAAAAGAATCGGGAAAACCTATATAAACAATATGTGAATTTATGCTTTTTACGTATTTGTTCAACAACTTATACTCTTTTATGTATTTTACAAAACGCCAAGCCGAATACTCATAAGCTCGCCAAAACAGCCCTTCTTTAAAAAGATTTATACTGTCAACATTAGCTTTTTCTATTTCAAAAACATCTTTTATCTTCATAAACAAAAAATTAAAAAACTAGTTTATATTATATTTTACAAATCAAAACCAAAAAAAACTTTTCTTTGCCAAAATCAAAAACCTACAAACCCAACTTTTCGAAAAAAAAATTTCGATGGGGCTCTGCCCCATACCCCGTATACCAGTTTTCCAACAAGCTCTGCACTAAACTTTGCTCCCGCATCAAAAACCTTCAAATAGCCAAATTGCCAAATAGTCAAATGAATTAACCTAATCCCTAACGCAGCGCACTGAGTATCCGTAATCCTAGTAGCTGTTGCTCCTGTTAACAAAGCTGCCATTATAGCACAAGATACGCTTCCAAGCGTTATTGCTATCATTCTCAGTAGCCGACCACCAATTACCGTCGCCCCCAAGATTGCTGAAACCACCATTGCTGTAACGGTACCCCCCCGGCAGAGCTGTAAAACCGGTTTTATTGCGATAACTAGAATAATCAGTATTACCAACAACCCCTGTG
>JALOAQ010000156.1 GCA_023228725.1 Bacteroidales bacterium
CAATATTTTGTTGACCCCAAAAGGTAAGTAATTTCTGGGAATAAGAAAAATTGAAAATGACTAAAAGTAAAAATGTTGTGATTATTGTTTTCATTTTTTTTGTTTTTGTTTCAACTAAGGTTCTGGTAGTTTTATGCAGGGCGGATTTTCTCACGTAGTTTTGCACAAAACAACAACTACAAAAGTAGTAAAAATTTTGATACGAGAAACTTTCTCCGCCATTACATATAACCTGTGTTAGGCGTTCGCCTTTGCCTCAATCACATAATTCATATTTCATCTAAATCTTCAAATTTATCAATTATGAATGGTACTTTATCTCCTTCTTGATACTCTATAACTCCTTCTGCAAGGCTCATAGGTTTATCCCACTTTTCAGAAATAAATTCTATAAGATGATTTAAATCTTTGATTTGGATTTGGAAATACTCTTCCATTTCATTTGGGAAACACCAATTATCTGGCGAGTAATATGCCAAATCTCCACCTAATAGATTATCAGGGAAATACATTACATAATGACCACCAAGAATATTAGAAGCTTTAGAGAATATTTTACGCCACTCATTTCGTTCAGTCTTGTCGCTTGCCATAAACCAAGGACTCCACCCACATCTCCATCTATCAAAAACAAAAAAGTATTTATTGATTTCGAGTTGTAAACCAAAAGGACCTTCGAGTTCGTAGTTTATAGAATCAGGACAAGGCGACATTATTTCGCTATCTTCTTCAACAAATCGCCAAGAATTAGACTTTAAGTTGTATTGTCTTTCATTGGGATACCACTTATTGAAGATTTCTTTAATAAAGACGGAATCTTCTAATTTTAAAGAGTTCAACAAATCAATAAGTTTTGATTTGTCTTTAATTTCTAAATTTCTAAATGCAATCGAATGATTACCTATTACTGTTAATTCTACTGCCATTTTATTTGTTTTTTTCTAATTTTTTACATTTATTGTTAGTGTTGCCCGGTGGTTTTGAGGCTTCGCGTTCGGGCGGATTCTACTGTGAATTTTGAAACTAAACACCAACTTTCAAATATACTAAAAATTTTAAATCGAAGCAATAAACCCGCCTGATGCAAAACCACTTGTTATATGCCACCTTTTCTGTCTTTAAATTCTTTGCCAAAAGTCATTCGCTGTCCTTCTTTAAATAGTCCAAAACTTTTTCTGTGTCAATGTCAGCCAATATTCGTAAACAGTTTTGTGTCCAAATGAAAAATGCAAATTGTGGTTCTAAAAGAAAGCAAACTTTATTAATAGCATTTCCGTGATTTAAAATGGACTTTGAACTGCTCCAGTTTGTGAGCATCAAGTTTAGAAACTGTTCTCCTACAACGCTATCATTTTTGGGGTTGTGACGCTGTGAATAATCTTCGTAAAGCCAATATATGCTGTATTCACCTTTAGTTGCAGCAATGTTGTCCCATTTAGATGTTTTGTTAATAATGGAATTACGAATGTGGTGATCAAGAGCAAAGGCAATGCAATTGTAGTCGGTTTCCTTTTCAAGGTTGACTATTGTCTTGAAGGATTGATTGGCAAAAAAGTCAACACCGAGGCGGCGAAGTTTGTTACCTGTCCACATTAATAACGTTTCAGATGTTGAGTGCAATGTGGCGGCGTAGTTAAACACATTTGCCTGTCCGTTGAATGGCAAAGAAAACTTTTCTGAGCCTTCTCTTTTGGTTAACTGAATAATACAGTTACCAATTTTTGCAAATAGTTCTTTTCTGTCCGTGGCAGTACCGAAATCTGTCGCAGGATTACTGCTCTTACAAGAGCTTGCGCCTTCAATTAAATGTTTGAAGTTCTCTTGTAGAGTTTTTCTAATTGGCCTTTCGTCAATCCAAAATATTTTTCCGTATCCCATTTGTCTATTTATTTGTTTAGTCGATGCATGTGTCGGTGTTTAAGGTTGCTTATAACGGACAGCGGTATGTTTTGTTGCCGACTTCGGAGCACGTCACTGTCAACCCGTAAGAATGTTTGAAGCGAGCCACAGTCGTTGATTTCAGCACTATCTCGGCAATAAAATATACCGCATGTTATAGCCAGTGGTACTTTCAATCAAACGATTATCAAATATTTTTTTGCTAATTTTTAATATCAATAGAATGTAGTAACGGCAACATATCATGTTTAACTTGAATTTTCATTTAATGTCGGTATTTTAACATCTTTATTATAAAGAAGATTTTCAATTTTATCTCTAATAACATTCATAATCTTAGTTTCATCGTTAAAATAAATACAATAATCATTACCGTTATTTTCAAGTGCTTGTTGAGAACATCCTCCTATACAAATTGGGAATATTTTACAAGAAAAGCAAGTTTTATTTTTGAATTTTATATGCATCCTTTTTTCCAAGAATTCATTTATCCAAATAATATAACCATTCTCATCTATAAAACCTTCTCTATTGGCTGGATTAAAATCTCTAGCGGTGCATTTATAAATATCTCCATTATAATTAATAATAAGGCTGTTTCTTTTATCTGCATAACATGGGTCAATTAAATTATTCATGTTATTTTTATGGTTTACATTGAAACCTTCTTCTTTGAATTGTAAAATAGTTTTGTATAGAATTTCATCTATATTTAAACCATTTTCATTTTGCCATACTCTTTGAAAATCAAAAACAAGATAATTATCCTTAATGTCGGGTGTTAAATCATTAAAATCGTTTAGTATTTTACTTAAATGAGTAATATTTTTATCTGTGTAATTAATCCGAACTCTGACAAAAAAGAGATTATTCAATAGTAGCCTTATATTTTTTATTATCTTTGTATAACTATCTTTTATAGTTTTATTATATCGAGTGATATTGTGATCATTTTTAAATCCGTCTAAAGTAATTTGAAAACTAGGGGAAATATTATTTTTTAAGAAATAGTCGATTAAAAAGTCATTAACTAGAAAACCATTTGTTGTAAAATTAACATTGTTCAAAACACCGAACTTATTACAATTAAAAATAAAATTGTCAATTAATGGAATTACATTTTTTCTGAAAAACAATAAGGGTTCACCACCAAAAAATGATAATGAAAAACTTTTTAGAGATGGATTCTCATTGAATAAATTATTTAAATATTTTTCAATCTTTATTAGTGTAATAGTATCTATTTTTGAATTTTTGATTTTCTTTTCATAACAATACCAACAATTAAAATTGCAATTCATTGTTGGGTTAACAAATAATATGAATTCTTTCTTATTTTCGTCTATGATAGTTCGTAAATTTATTATATCCTTAACCTCATCAACAGAATTATCGATAATAAATTTGTGCCTTATTAAATAATAAAAAAGTGAAGGATGATGATTTTCTATATCATCAATATCATTTGACGATTTTAATAGTAAATGTACCTTTGGGTCTAAAAGAATTACTTTATTATGGTAAGAATTAAATAAAGCAAATTGATCACGATACTCTAAAATTGAATTAAACTGACTGAATTTCATTAAATAAACTCATTTTTCTTTAATTACAATAAAAAATCTAAACCCAATAAATGGAGTACTTTTTTCATTATAATAGTAATCTAACTTTAAAAGATCAATCCCATTTTTCCAATCACCCCCTTTAGCTAAACCTTTAGTACTAGTCATTTCTTTAACACTGCCTAAAATATTGTAAAAGCTATATTTTTCTTTATATGTATCAATAGGACTTACTGAATACTTTATTTGTTTGTAGTTTTTTTTCGATGCTGCATAAAAATAAAATAAATCCCATTCTTCTTTCGATGGTAAACAAATTTCAACCTTATTGTATTTTCTTTTAGGAAAATTGTTATAGCATTCTGTGAGCCATTTGCAAAATAATGTAGCTCCTTCATAACTTATATTTACGACAGGATAGTTAAGATATGCTGGATGTAGTTGATATAATTCAACTAATGGAGCTTCCATGTATTCAGGCAAAATCCAATTTATTGAATCTATTTCTAATAATGAGTAATTAGAATCATTTTTTATTTGTTTTGATAAAAATAAATTATAGAGTTCATTACTCGTTTCATATTTGTTCACATATATAGTATCGTTTATTTTAATAAAATTTTTCTCAATTTTTTTCATTGATAAGGCTTTCGGTTGGCAGTAGCTGTAAATAGAAAAAAATATAAAAATTAATGAGCAATATATTGATATTGTTTTCATAATTGTAAATTTTATTTTTTGACAACAAGTGTACAATTGTTTGTACATGTATTAGAACAAGAACCAGTATTGGAACAAGTATTTGTTCCAGAATTTGAGCATTTTCTCTTATTTGAGCAATAACTATTTGAGCTAGCCATTAAACTATTATGTGTATTTTCGCCAATTACATCAGAAAATCCACCTGATATTTGATTTGGTTGGATCCTAGGTACCCATTTAAAAATTACTTTACCAGCACCTAATGTCAATGAACCAATGAGTGATGAAACTATTTCAACAGTTACAATATCAGTAGTAGGTGCAATTAAACCCCTTTCACTACAACTTGATCCTACTAATGCACCTTCAATACATGAAGTCAACCAAAATGGAATATTAATATAGTTTTGAGGTAATTCAGGTTGGAAGAATTTTTTCCAGTCGCCAGGGTCATTAACTTTCTTGAGCCAATATTCATAAATATTTTTACCACTTTCAATTCCTAACATCAATGGAGTTATCTGATCTGTTGAGAGATTAGAAGAAACAACATTATCTTCGATGTCAGTCAGCCAAGCACCAAGAGCATTAATAGGAGTATTATCAGTAGTTGTCTCACCAAGTAACATGTCAACAAAAACCATTTGGTGGAAATTAAACATAGTGCCTAAAACTTTTTGATTGTTATAGGCATTAATAATGTTAAAAACTATAGATTTGATTTCAAGTTCAAGTTGAGTTGTTGCTTGTGAGTAATAAATTTTCTGAATATACTTATAAATTATCTCCGCTAGTTCTTCCTCTGTTGAGTTAGAGTTTAAAGATTTAGCAATTTCGTCCATTCCCTTAATTAATTGACCACCAATTAACGGATAAGGATTAAAAGTCTTTGTTCCCATAATTGAAAAATTTTAAGTTAAACAAATGATTCTGATTTAACTTGTAAAATTAAATACTATATTTCAGACTACCAAATAAATTAGCAAAAAAAATAAAAAAATCTTAATGTGCTTGTAATCACATATACCAGCGTCTTTCTACCATTGGCTATAACGGATGGCAATA
>JALOAQ010000155.1 GCA_023228725.1 Bacteroidales bacterium
TAAATCGAAATATCAATTCCCGCCAGATTTATCTGGCGGACATATAAATCTCACTCTATATCGGCTTTAGCCAAAATATTTTTATTGATATTATCGTTTATTAAATTTATTTTGCTGAGAGAGCAGGAATCGAACCTGCCACAGGCGGTTTTATCCGCCTGCTATCGGTTTTGAAGACCGATTGGGACACCAGTCCCCTTCTCTCTATATAAGAACTAACTTATGTTTAATTGCATAAGCCATCAAATTAATTGAATTCTTAGTATTTGTTTTTGTCATTAAATTTGTTTTATGCCCTAATACTGTTCTTTCGCTAATAAATAAGGCATCAGCAACTTCTTTATTATTTAAACCTTCGCATAAAAGTTGTAAAATTTCTTTTTCTCTTCTTGTTAATTCAACAATTTTTTTTATCTTTTTTTCTTTTGCAATTTGTTTTGTAAAAAAATCAAAAAGCTCTTCTGAGTAATAATTTCCACCATTATACACAGTTTGAATTGCTTTTTCCAAGCCTTCGCGGTTAATATTTTTTATTAAATAACCTTTAGCTCCCAAGTTTATCATTTTTTCTATATAATATTCGTTTTCGCAAGTGGTTAAAGCAATAATTTTTAAGCTATTATTCTTTTTTAAAGCAATTTCGCTTACTTCTATACCATTAGTCTCGGGCAAATCTATATCAATAAACACAATATCCGGCTTGTTAAAATCTAAAAACTCAAGAAAATCCTTTGCATTGTTAAATGCTCCAATTAATTCTGTATATTTTAATTTACTTAATAATTGTATTAATCCTAATCTATAAATTTCTTGATTATCGATAAGCGATATTTTGATTTTCTTATCATTCATAGTTTTGCAAAATTATAAAATAAATAATGCTAAGAAAACTTAAACTAAAAAAAGATATTACTATCAATTACTTTAAAAAAAGTTTAATTAACAATGTTTGTTTTTGTTTCAGTACAAAAATAAAAAATTATTCTTAAATAAAATTAAGTTTTACAACATTTTTAACAAGGCATGAAAATAGTAAAAACACTTCCTACATCAGGTGTACTTTCTACTTCTATCCGCCCATTATATAGTTCTACCATTTTTTTTGCAATTGATAAACCTAAACCGGAGCCGGAGATAAATTTTGTTTTTTCATTTTTAATTCTAACAAAATCTTGAAAAAGTAAAGCGAGGTCTTCTTCTTTCATTCCTATTCCGGTATCTTTAACTGAAATTATTATTTGATTATTTTCTCTTTTTATATCTATAAAAACTTTACCATTTTCAACATTATATTTTACTGCATTTGAAATAAAATTATTTAAAATTATTTCTATTTCATTAGTATCAGCCTTAAAAACAACTTTATCCTCAGCTTTGAGATTTACTTCAACATTTTTCTGTATTGCCAATGGTTGCACAGTATTTACAACATGTTCAGCTATTTCTACAATATCTAATTCTTTAAGATTTCTATGTTTTCTTCCACTTTCCATTCTTGTTAAATCCAACAAATCCATTATTAAATTTCTCATACCGTTCAATCTATCTAAAGAACGATTAATCATTACTAAATAATCATCAACATTATTGCCAAGTTGCTTCTGTTTAATAATATTCATATAGCCTTCTATTGCATTTATTGGAGATTTCAGCTCATGAGATAAAACAGATAAAAACTGAAAACGCACTTGTTTTCCTTCTTCTTTCATTTCCAAAGTCATTCTTTTCAAATACAAAGACTTGGTAATACTCTCAATAGAAGTTTTTAACTCGTCCGGAGTAAAAGGCTTAGGAACAAAACTAAATGCTCCATTATTTGTTGCTTTAACAGCTAAATCGAGTGATGCATATGAAGTTATCATCATTACGGCGATATCGTATTCCTTATTTTTTATATATTCTAAAACTTCTATGCCTTCTATACCTGGCAATTTATTATCCAACAAAACTATATCAACTTTTTGATTATCAATAATTTCTATAGCTTTTTCGCCTGTTTCGGCTTCAAGTATATCAAAAGAAAAATCTTCTTCCATAAAAGGGTAACCAACAGTAAAATCTCGTAAAATTCTGGAGGCACCAGCCCTAATAAAAGGTTCATCGTCTACAATTAAAAGTTTTAAAGTACTCATAGTAAATATTTTTATGTTAAACCCGGTAAAATTATTTTAAATTCTGTTCCTGTTCTGCCATTTTCTGGTTTTGTGTTTGATTCAACCAAAATCTTTCCATTATGCATTTTTATTATTCCATAAACCAAAGGTAAACCCAAACCGGTACCTTGACCTAAAGGTTTTGTTGTGAAAAAAGGTGTAAAAAGTTTATCTAAATCTTCCTCTTTTATTCCCGATCCAGTATCTGAAATAATAATTTCTACATTATTACCGTCTTCCCTAAGTTTTATACTCAATTCGCCTCCATTTTGCATTGATTCTATAGCATTTTTCTCAAGATTTGTAATTGCTTGCATTAACTGCTCATAATCGATTTTTAGTTTTGGATTTTTTAATTTTGATTCAAATTTTATTTGCACATTAGGAGGCACAACAATACTTTTCAGGCTATTTTTTATAAATTCTTCTATATTTGTTTCACTAAATTTTATTTTACTTTTTCTTGCAAAGTTTAACAATCCACTTACAATATTTTTACATCTTTCGGCTTGGGAAACAATAATTTTCAAATCCTCAACTTTTGGGTCTTCTGGCTCTAATTCATCTAATACAATATTGCTATACATTGTGATAACTCCAAGCGGATTATTTAACTCATGAGCAATTCCTGCAGAAATTTGTCCCATATTTGCAAGACGCTCAGAGCGTTTCAAAGCTACTTGGGCATTTACTAATTTTCTATTAATAATTCTTAATTCACTTAAATAACGATAAAGTTTTTCGGTTGTAAAGCGGTAAATTAAAATTGAAAGTAATAAAATCATTATTAGTCCAATAATTATTGCTGCAAGTATTGCTTTATTAATCAAACTTTTATTTTCAACATCCTTAATAATTGTAGCAGCAATATAAAGTTGGAATTTCTCAAAATAATGATATTTTATTGTGTGATTTTTTCCATTAGACTTAATATGAATACTTCCGTCTTTATCAGAATTGAATAGTTGAAAAATTTCTTTGGTATTTTCAAATTTTTCTTGATTTTCGGGAAACATCAACATATTGCCTTCTTTATCCATCACAAAAGGGAAACCACTTTTACCTATTGTTAGAGTATTTAGAATTTTATTTAATTCCGAAACATCTTTTTCTTCTATTCCTACATATAAAATACCAACAATTTCCTCATTCAAATAAATAGGTTCATAAGCTGTAATATTCCACGAATCAACAACTAAGGCTCTACCATAATATTTCTCTCCTTTAAGAATTGTTTCAGAAACCAATGAATTATTTGGGATATATGTGTTTATTCCCGAACTGCCATCAGCTTTTTTGACATTAGTGGCAATTCTAACAAAACCATCATCAAATTTTTGAAAAATTGTTATTGTCCCCCCAAAAAGTTTCTCTAAATCATTTATAAAAACTGTATCATTATATAAATTTTCACTCCCTCTTCTAAATTCTTTTAGCCAAACAGATTTAATTTCGCTATTATTTTGATTTTCAATTTTTACATTAAAAGAGTCTTTTGCGAAAGAAATATTCTCATTATAAAAAATTTTATTTACAATTTTAAGATTTGTTTCTACTTTATCAGCTTTCAATATACTTTCTCTTTCAAACATTTTTGTTAAAATTTTTACCTCTAAATCCAAAGTATTTCTAATATGATCATTATAAGCTGATATTGTAAGGTTTATAAAAATAATTGCTGATAAAGTAACAACTATAATAATGATAAAAGAAACCGGCAAAAACAATTTTAGCTTAAGCGGAATTTTTATAGAAGGTTTTATATCTTTAAAAACATCAGTATTCATTGGTATGAACAAAGATATAAAAAGAAACAGAGCAAAAGTAATTTTGCCCTGTTTTTATAAAAAAAATTATTTCAAATGTTTTTTGATTTCTTCATTAAGTTTTTCTGCTTCAACAGGCTTACGAATAAATCCTGCTACTGGAAACCAATGAGTTTTGCCATCTTCATCTTTATAATCAATTCCGGCAGTACCATCTGTAATATTCTTAACTAAAAGAACCTGCAAATCTTTGTAATTAGGATCTTTTCTAAATTCTCTGGCCATTTCTAAAACGCTCAACTTAGAAGTAATCAAAATATCTATTGAAGACTGAATTAAAAACGGAATACTTTGAAACTCAGGATTATTCAGCATTTCCCTAGCCATATCAAAACCTTCATAAGGAGTAGTCATTATTACGTCTAAAATTGCTAAATCAGGTTTTTCGCTACGCAATTTTTCAATACCTTCGGCTTTATTTAAAGCAGAAACTACATCATAGCCTTGTTTTTCTAAGATAGCTGTAACAATGGTGATAACATCAATGTCGTCATCAACAATTAAAATTTTCTTTGCATTCATTTTGTTTGTATTTTAAAGTTAGTAATTAAATTATTATTTGCAACAAAAATAAACATTAATACATTGACAAACAAATAAATAAGTATGGATTTTAACGTAGTTTTATATGGTTTTTAATTTACAAAACCAATAGCTTTCTGCAAATTTTAAGGTTTTTCATGTCCTGAAATAGTTTTACACCTTAAAAGTTGAAAGTCTGTAAAGTCGAAAGTCTGTAAAGTCGAAAGTCTGTAAAGTCGAAAGTCTGTAAAGTCGAAAGTCTGTAAAGTCGAAAGTCTGTAAAGTCGAAAGTCTGTAAAGTCGAAAGGGCTTCTCGTTTTTCGCTTCGCTCAAAACTCGAAGAAAAGCAACCACTAATTGCACGAATTTACACTAATTTTGGCTTCTCGCATTTCGCTTGTATATAATAATCCAAAACTGTCCACCTATAAAGAGTTAAAAATTGAAAGTGAAAAGTCGAAAGTCTGTAAAGTTGAAAGAGGCTTCTCGCATTTCGCTACTCTCAATGCTCGAAGATGACAACCACGAATTGCACGAATTTACACTAATTTTGGCTTCTCGCATTTCGCTTGTATATAATAATCCAAAACTGTCCACCTATAAAGAGTTAAAAATTGAAAGTGAAAAGTCGAAAGTCTGTAAAGTTGAAAGAGGCTTCTCGCATTTCGCTACGCTCAATGCTCGAAGATGACAACCACTAATTACACGAATTTTCACGAATTTTTGCTTC
>JALOAQ010000019.1 GCA_023228725.1 Bacteroidales bacterium
ATTTTTTAAAAATATCTTTCGTAATCCTGTATCCAAATGAAACTAGTTTAAAGTATATAAAAATATAAATTAAGTTATTCTAATTTTTACCTGTTTTATTTTGCTACTCGCTATTAAATCAAAGAACCTTTAAAATCCAAAACAAATTTTATCGTATTGTGTTTTGGGACTGCAAAGATAAAACCATTTTTATTACTACCAAAACTTTTTTTAGTTTTTTTTAAAATATTTTTACTCATTTAAGCAACGCTTTGTATTACAAGGTTTTACGCTAAAAAATTTTTTAATAAATTAATTAAATATTCTTGAAAACTAAAGTTTATTTGTAAATATTTCTTATTTTTACCAAAAAAAACTAAGAAAAGTGAATAAAAAAAATCAAAAACAATCAAACAGAAGAGGAATTCGGCATTTTAAAGAATATATAGTCCTAATAGCCTTTTCTTTTTTATTATATGGTATGTCAATAAATAATTATTTTAATATTGATGACGACTATGTGTTTGAAAATCACCAACTTGTACAAAAAGGACTAAAAGGAATACCTGAAATTTTTAAAACAAGATACAATACTAAAGATGAACAATATTTTGGCTATAGACCTTTAACAATAGCCATTTTCGCAATTGAATATCAATTTTTTGGTAATAATCCTCATTCTGCTCACTTTTTTAACATTTTATATTATGCTATTGCATGTGCTTTGTTGTTTTCCTTGCTAAAACTAATTTTTAAAGAGAAATATCCTAATAATTATACTTTTATTTCTTTTTTAATAGTCCTTATATTCACTACTCATGCAATACATTCAGAAGTTGTTTTAAGTTTAAAAAACAGAGAAGAGATATTAGCTTTAATTTTTGGCTTAATAGCCAGCATATTTGCAATTAATTATTTTCAAAACAAGAAAATTTATCAATTATTATTATCAGTTCTTGCACTTGTGTTGGCATTTTTAGCCAAAGAATCTGCAATTGTGTTTATGATTTTAATCCCTCTTACAATCATTTTTTATAAAACAAATATAAAAATTTTGCCAAACTATAAATTCACTACACCAAAGTTTAGCCCCAACAAAAAGCAAAATAAGTTCATCATTTCCTTATTCTTTATTTTTATTTTCTTGTTTCTATTGCTTAGCCCTGAATTTAAAATAGGATTCGGTAAAACTATCAACTTACACAATACCTATATTAATATAAATGAATACATAGTATGGCTAGTATTTTTTATTTTATATCTATACCTATTATATATAAGGAATAAAACAAATTTTCCAGTAAGATTAAATCCCCGTAATATTTCTCTTTGGATAATAAATCTTTTTGTAATTGCCTTTTTAATAATTACAAAATCTAATATAGCAGGTTTACTATTATTTATTATTCCGCTACTTACTTTAAGGATTAAGGAAAAAGAGGCGAAAACAAGTTATAAACTTAAAATTTTCGATAATATTTCAAAAAGAATCGTGTTTTCTATATTCGCCTTTATTATAATAGCAGGTGCAGTTTTATTTATTACATATTATATCCCCAAAAAATCTTTACCAGAAGTAAATGCCCCTGTTTTTAAGTGGCAAAACCCTATTTTTGGATTTGGTGCAAATATTTTCGACAAGGTAGCTTTGGCTTTATATAGTTTAATATATTATTTTAAATTACTATTAATACCATATCCACTAAGGTTTTATTATGGATACAAAATGATCCCGATTGTAAATATTGCTAATCCAATAGTGCTTCTTTCTTTGCTAATAAATGTGCTTTTGTTGATTTGGGCTTTAAAAAACTTTAATAAAAGAAAAGATTTTGCTTATGGATATTTATTTTTATTTATTTCAATTTTTCCTATGGCAAACACATTTTTTCCTTTAACTGGAATAATCGCCGAAAGACTAATATTTACTCCAAGCCTTGGTTTTGCAATAATTATTGGCTTTTTAATTTTTAAGATTTCTAAAATTAAACTTGATTTAAAACTAAGTAAAGCCAATAAAAATTTGGTTTTTGCAATTGCCTTAATATTTATTTTACCAAATTCAATTATAAGTATAAATAGAAATAAAGATTGGAAAGACAGAAAAACATTATTTGAACATGATATTAAATATTTGGAAAACTCTGCAAAGGCAAATACTTTATATGGAAATATTTTGATAGGCGAAGTTTATTCAGCAATAAAAAACAATCAAGCAATTACAGGTTTTAATAAACAAATAAAAGAAGCAGAAAAACATTTTAACAAGTCTATTGAAATTGATTCTTCCTACTCCAACCCTTGGCATAATTTGGCTTATATGAATATGGTTATTTACAAAAATTTCGAATTAGCCGAAGAGCAATTTACAAAATGTATAGAAGCAGACTCAACAATAGCGGCGGTTTACTTAAACAGAGGTACTGTAAATTATCACTTAAAAAATTATGAACAAAGTATTCAAGACCTCGAAGATTACATTAATAAATATCATAATTATAAAGATAAAGAATGGGATAAAGCATATCTTTTTATGGCTAAATCTTACTTTGAATTAAAAGATACGGTAAAATGTAACGAAAATTATGTCAAGGCTTTAAATAATTTAAAAATAGAAAATTTAAGCTTAATAGTTTTGTTTGATATTATCAATAATTTTGCACTTACCCAAGATAAGGAAAATTTATTATATACTTTAAATTACCTGAAAACAGAACACTTGAATGCTAAGGGTCTTTACGATATGACAACTTTTTATGCAAATATTGATGATTATGATTATATAATAAAACTAATTGAATTTTACAGTAAATCAAAACTCGAACTTACGTCCTTAAATGATATTATAAGCTATTTTGAAACAAAAAAAGATTTTGAAAGCATTATAAAAACTATTGATTTTAAAATATCTTTAAATCCAAGTCTTGATGCTAACTACGTTGATAAAGGAAATTATTATCTTTTAAGTGGAAATACTGCAAAGGCTATTGAATCTTGGGAAATTGCTTTCGAGAAAAACAAAGCTAACTTTAATATTGCCATGACTTTAAGCAATTATTTTACAGAAAACAATAATTTGAAAAAAGCTGAATATTATAATAATGAAGCCATAAAGTTTAGACAGGAAAATAAATGATTAATTTTTTAACTCATAAAAACATAAGATATATAGAAAAAATCAATTGATTCTATATTACTGCTCAGCTGAAAAATCATTGTTTCCTACTATAATAAACAAAAAAAGCTAAAATTGTTTGTTAGATTAAACAAAATACATTATTTTTGTTCACTAAAATAAACAAAAATGGAAAGTTTAGCAACACAATTTCAACAAAGATTACAATATGTTTCTGTGGATTTTGTCCGTTCTATAATGGATGAGATTAACTGGGAAGCACAACTAATCGGAATTAAAGGGGCAAGAGGGATAGGAAAAACCACACTTTTGCTCCAATATATAAAACTTCATCTTTCCGAAGAATTAGATAAAACCATGTATGTCAGCTTAGATTCAGTTTGGTTTAGCAATTATTCCCTTTTGGATTTTGCAGGTGAATTTGAGCGAAAAGGTGGAAAATATCTTTTTTTAGACGAAGTTCACAAATATCAAAACTGGGCACAGGAACTCAAAAATATCTACGACAGCTATCCTCTATTAAAAGTTGTTTTCACCAGTTCTTCACTTTTAGAAATTTTAAATGCAAGAGCAGATTTGAGCCGCAGAGCAGTTATTTATACAATGCAGGGATTTTCTTTTAGAGAATACCTCTCTTTTGAAACAGGAATAAATTTTGAAAAAATTACATTGGAGCAAATTTTGAATAATCATCAAAATGAAGCTTCCAAAATTAACGAAAAAATTCGACCTTTTCAGCATTTTGACAAATATCTCAAACAAGGATATTATCCGTTTTACACTGAACAAGCCGATTTATATCCTTTGCGATTAGGAGAAATCATAAATATGATGTTAGAAATTGAATTACCACTTTTAAGGAATGTTAAAATCGAATATATTACACGTATAAAACAATTATTGCTGATTATTGCCGAAAGTGTTCCTTTCATCCCGAATATCAGCAAGTTAAGTGAAAAAATAGGTCTTAACCGAGCAAGCTTACTTTCTTATTTTCATTATTTGGACGAAATTGGGCTGACACGCAATCTTTTCAGAAAAGCCCACGGAATAAGCCGACTTCAAAAACCTGCAAAAATTTGGTTAGAAAACACAAATTTAGCATTTCTTTTAGCAAAGGAAAATGCTAACGAAGGCAACCTAAGGGAAACTTTTTTTGCTAACCAGCTTGCTTATAGACATGACTTGCTTTACACAGAAAAAGGAGATTTTTTAATAAATGAAAAATATAACTTTGAAATAGGTGGTAAAAATAAAACAGACAAACAAATCAAATTTATGGAAAATTCTTATATCGCTTCTGATAATATAGAATATGGTTTTGGAAATAAAATTCCGCTGTGGTTATTTGGATTTTTGTATTAGGATAAAACAATATCCTTGTAATTTCTGAGTATCCTATATTATTGTAAGCTTAAAAAAATCATTATTTTCTACTACAATAAACAAAAAAAGCTATAAATGTTTACCACACTAAACAAAAATCGTAAATTTTGTTTACCACACTAAACAAAACTATATTAAATCTAAGTTTAAAAGAGCTTGGTCTTCACGTTTTCTCATAGCTTCGCATTCTGCTTCTGTATCGTCTTTATAACCACACAAATGCAAAACTCCATGAATTATAACCCTGTAAATTTCTGTTTCGCCAGCTCCAAAAAGTATTGAATTTTCCTTAACCCTGTCTATACTAATATATAAATCGCCTGAAATTATGTTGTCTTCACAATAGTCAAAACTAATTATATCAGTATAATAGTCATGTTTTAAATACTCAATATTTAATTTTAGTAAATATTCATCAGAGCAAAAAATATAATTTATATTTCCAATCTCACAAGCTTCTATTTCAATTTCGGAAGCAATCCATTTTTTAATACTTCTGTACTTCAATTCCGGTTTGTCCACGTCTTCGGCAAAAAAATTGATAGCCATAATTATTCTTGATTTAACTTTTTTAAATATTCTTTATACTTATCGTTATAAAAAGTTCTTAATTTTAAATTAGATTTTTGTAATAATTCATTAAATCTTATCTCTTTTTCTTTCTCTTTAAAAATTTCGTCAGGATTGCTAAGTTTATAGTTTTTTGCTTCGTTGGATTTTCTTTTATTATCAATTTCTCTTTCTCTCTCACTATTTTCTGCCTGTAAAAGCCTGGTTAAAATTTGCTCATTACGGTTTATTGTTGTTGGATTTATATTTTTATTAATAATATCTGATAAATTTTGATCCATCATTCTATTAATTTCTTGCAAAACTTTGGCAGATTCAGGACTTATGCCCGAGTTCATCATCTCATTAAGCATTTGTTGCATCATTTCTTGTTGCATAAGCATTTTTGCCAATTGTTCGCTCTGTTTTGCACCGCTTTTCATTCCTCCTTCTTTCATCATATCAATCATATCTTGCATTTGTTGCTTAATGCCTTGTTGCAAATCTCTCATTTTACCTTGCGGACTACCTTCTCCCTGATTTTTGCAATTATTACATTGCCCTTCTCCACTTTTAGAGTTTGCCATTTGGTTTTGCATTTGCTCCATCATTTCTAAAAGAAGTAAAGCTAGATTATTAGCTGATGTCATTACTAATTGCTGGGATGCCTCAATTAAATACTGCCTATTTTCACCAATCTCAGCCATAATTGTACTTAAATTTTTGTAAATAGTTTTAATCTCTTTTTCCACTAATGGACCAAGTTCAGGTATTCGCCCCGACATAGCATTTAATGAGTCTCGAATAATATTAAAATTATCGCCTATATTTTTTTGCTTTAAAATAAACTCTTTATACCTTGGGTCCCGCGAACTTAAACCTTTTTGCTCTGTTAAAATCTCTTCTTGGTCAAAGGAAAAAGTTATTAAATTTTCTAAAACTTGCCTAATATCTTCAATATTTTCAGCCATTTCTTCTGATTCTTGTTCTTGCATATCACTTTTTAAGTTTTCAGAAAGCTCTTTCATCTTTTCCGAATTT
This sequence comes from Bacteroidales bacterium, assembly GCA_023228725.1. Classification (GTDB taxonomy): domain Bacteria; phylum Bacteroidota; class Bacteroidia; order Bacteroidales; family ML635J-15; genus Bact-19. The sequence continues at coordinate 6,092 of JALOAQ010000019.1, forward strand.
TGCTTTTGTGATTTAGAAGCTTTTGAAGATTTTCCATCTTGCATTTCACCTTCTGTCTGTTCAAACATATCCAAAATATCTTGCATTTCTTCTTCGTAAGAATCTAAATTCATTGGTTGTTTTAGTTCTGAATTTTTTTGTAAACTTTCTTCATAATCTTCTTTTATTTTTTTAAATTTTTCTTCATGTGCTTTTTGTTTTTCAGCCAAGTCTTGCTTATCCGATTTTTTATCTTTTGTTTCTTCTGATAGCTTTTCGTGGTCTTCGGCTAATTCTTCTAATTCAGAAATAGTATTTTTTAATCTTTCTTCTATTTCAGTTTTTTTCAATAACTCAAGCGTGTTATCCATTTGCTTTTCTAATTCTTCTGAATCAAACTTTAATTGGTCTGCAATTTTGAAAAAATCATCATTCTTAAAATCTTCCATTAATTTTTGAAGCTCTTCCATCATTTTTTTCATCTCTTCATCCATTAAGGACTCAAAAAGCTCATTAATTTCTTGCTGTTTTTTTAATAAATCCTCATTTTTTGAAAATTGATCTTTATATTGTTGAACTTGATTTTGGTCGTTTTTTATTTCATTCATTAAATTTTCCAACTCAGATTGATTATCCATAATCTGTTGAAGCATCTGATTTCTCTCAAAAGGAGTAAGTTGCTCGCTTAATAATTTTCTTTGTAATTCATCAATATTTTTACGCAACCTAGTATTTATATCTTTGGCTAAATCAATCTTAGACTCAGTATCTTCATTAGCTTTGGATGTCATTTTTTGCAAATCATCTGCACTAGGAATTATAAATTCCATTTTTTGAGTTCGTGTTTTTTTAGCCCCATTAACACCGTCATTATCAGCAACTTCAAAATAATAGGAAATATTTTGACCCTTAATATCAATTTTAGAAAAATCAAAAGCAAAATAAAAATCTTGTGAACTTATTGATTTAGAAAAAGGTATGTTTATTTTAATTAAACTATCGCTTTTTTCACCCGGCTTACAGTTAAAACTTAAAGATGAAAAACCGTAGTCATCATCGATAAATCCATTAAAATAAACAACAGTTAAATGAGATGAGTCAACAATATTTTTAACAGAAATGCTAGGATACAAGTCGGGAATAACATTTAATTGATAATTTACACCTGTATTTTCTTTAAAATATTCATTTTCTAAAACAATGGAATACATACCCGTTTTTAAAATTTTTCTTTTTACAGAATACACTTTATTTGTTTGACTTGCACGAATTTGTACAGTATCAAAAACCAAACTTAAAGAAGAAAGATTAGAAGTATTAAAATTCCAAACAACTTCAGAACCAAGTGGTATAGTTAAATCACCGGAATTATTATAAACTTTTTCTTCAATATTTGTATAGCTAGGAGCTTTAACAATGGTTTTAAAATCAACAATTAATGGACTTGCTAAAACTTTAATTTTATATTCTTGCGAAATAACATCAATAGCAGTTAAATTAAAATTAATGTCATTATTCAAATTTTTAAACTTATAAGTAAATATTCCTAAGCTTTCTTTTTCCATATAAAAGCTATTCCCCATATAGTTTAAAATAACTTGTTCTGGAGAATATTTACCCTTAGCACTAATTCTTAAAATAAAATCTTTACCTTTTTTTACTTGTAAACTATCATTTAAAACTTCAAAACTAAAAGGAGCTGGCTCTATATAATGTTTGTCAAAATTAATAATTCTTTCTGTTGCTTCGCTAAACATTTTGGGCCAAAATAAAAATATAATAAGAGTAATAAAACTTATTGGTAGCAAGTATTTTAAATATCGTAAATTTGATTTAAAACTTACAGCCGCTAAAAATGGAATAGGTTTTAATTTTTCTATTCGCTGGTCAATACTTGCAATTAAAATATCGCTAAATTCAGGATTTGAGTCAACCAAGTCTTTTAGTTCTAAGGTGTTTTGTAATTTATCCGCAACTTCGGAAAAATGAATGCCAATCAGCTGACTTGCAGCTTTATGACTTATAATTTTCCCAATTTTCAGTAATTTAAAAATAGGAATTATTATCATTTTTATTAAAATAAAACAAAAGATAGAAATACTAAGTACAAATAAAACAGTTCTAAAATTGCTTGAAAAACGCCCAAAATATTCGGCTATAATTACAATTAAATACCAAGCAAGATAAATAGAAACTGAAATTATCAATCCCTTGAGAAGTTTATTCAAATAATACTTCTTAATAAAAACATTTAGTTTCTCAATTAATATTTTAAAATTATCATTCATTTTATTTTGACAACCAATAAGCCGGATTTACAGCTGATGTAGATTTCCAAACTTCAAGGTGCAAGACTGTTTTATTTTCGGTTTTGTCGGTATAAACTTTTCCTATCACTTGTTTTGCTAAAACTTTATCGCCTTTACTAACTAAAACGGATTCTAAATGCGAATAAACCGACATATATTCGCCGTGCATAATTATAATAATATTTTGCATTCCAGGCATTGACAAAACTTGTTTTACGCTACCATCAAAAATTGCTCTTGCCGTAGCATTTACAGTTGTAGAAATATCAATTCCTCTATTATCTATTTCAACATTTGGAATAACAGGATGTTTTTGTTTGCCAAAATTACTTACAATCACTCCTCTTTCCACAGGCCAAGGAAGTTTTCCTCTATTATTTTCAAAATTTGTGCTAACTAATTTATCTTCAGGCGTAAGTTCAAATTTGCCGGTTGTTACATTTGTATTGCGTTTAGCCTCTTCACGTATAATTCTTTCTATTTCACGTTGCAAATCAGCCATTTCTTTTTGTTGCTGTTGTAATTTCTTCCTAAGATCTTGTTCTTGGGATTTTAGTTTTGTGAGAGTTTTTTCTTGATTATGTTGGTCTTGTTTTAAAGTTTTTTCTTCATTCCTTTGTTCTGTAAGCAACTTGTCGTTTTCATTTTTTAAATTTGTAAGTTTTAATTTTTGAATAGCTAAAATATCTGAAAGTGCTGTAATAGCCTTAAATTGCTTTTGTCTATAATCAGCTAATTGTTGCATATATTTTAATCTAAGATAAGCTTGGTTAAAATCTTTGGAAGCTAAAACAAACATAATAGTATTGTATTTATTTGTGTTTTTCCAAGCTATTCTAATCATATTGGCGTAATCTGTTTTCAATTTTTCTAAATCTTCAGCCATTAAATTAATAATTAATTCTAGTTCTTCAACTTTTTCATTAATTAATTTAATCTCGTAACTAATATCTGTAATTACTGACTGCCTTAACTCAATATTTTTATTTATTAACAGTAAATCATTATATGATTGCTTTTGCGTCTCTTGAGTTTGCTTTAAAAGTTTGTTTGTATAATTTATCTCTTGTTGCGTTTTACTTTTCTTTTTTTCTAAATCGGCTTTGTTTTGTGATAAAAGATTAGAAGCAAACAAAAAAACTAAAAGAATTGGCAATATGTTTTTCATGATTTTCATTTTAATGAAATTTCTTTATATTTATTTGTTATTTTAAACGGAAAACTCATGTCAATATTATTTACTCCAAGCGACTCTATATTCATTTTTAATTCAATATAAAAATTAACTGAACTAAGTTCTATAAAAATTTTTTGTGGAAAAAACTGCGTTTCTACTAAAACTTGGTCTTCGTACTGTATCAACAAGCTTTGTTGTTGCAAATAATTTTCTAAATACATTTCTTTTACTCTAAACAAGCCTGGCATAACTTTTACAGTTTGATAATAATAATCTTCAAACTCTCTTTGCCAAACTTTTTTTTCACCATCTTGACTTTCTCTTTCCAATCTTTTCTCTATTCGCTCTGCACCTTTTTCATCAACAAAAAACCTATTATATTTTCGTTTTGAAATTGAAGACATACAATGATAAGTACTATCATCACAAAGTTTAAAATCTGAAACTGATTTTGCCGTATCATTACTTGGCGGATAAAAGAAAAAGTTATTTGATAAAATAGCTTCAAAGGTACTATAGTCAATATCTAATTCATACTCGCTTTGTAAAAATGAAAAATCACCTAAATAATATGTATTATCAAGTCTATTTATAAATTTAACACTATCTTTTGTTATTACTACTCTAATTCCTTCAACATTAAAAGATCTTAAACTTATCCAAATAATGCTATCATGTTTAATTCTAATATTTCCGCTAAAACTTTGAGAACTTTCAGCAAAATCAAGATTTGCAGAAAATTTCAAACTCAAACTTTCAAAATTAAAACTATTTTCTTCTAAATAGCGATAAAGTTTTTGAGGTCTAATAGTTTCAGTTTTTCCGCCATTTACATATCTTACAGTTTTGCAAGATATCAAAACAGCTAAGAGTAAAAAAACAATGATAATATTTTGCTTTTTAAACACTAATCTAAGATTTTCTTTTGTTTGATTTTTTCTTTTAACTGATTATTACCACTATTGTTTTTATAGGCTTCTTCCCAAAACTCTAAAGCTTGGTCTAACTTATTTAATTTGAATAAAATATCGCCTTTATGTTCTAAAAAAGTTGAGTTTGTTGAGTCTTGGATAAGTGCTTTGTTTATATAAATTAAGGCTTCTTCATATTTTTTATTTTCGAACAAAACCCAAGCATGAGTATCTAAAAAACTAGGTTTATTTGGAGATAAAACCATTAATTTCTCACTCATTTCTAATGCTTTATCTAATTTTTCTTTTCTCAATGCTAAAAAATAACTATAATTATTTAATGCTTGGATATTTTCAGAATCTTTATATAAAATTAAATCAAAAACAGAATCAGATTTATGAAAATCTTCAAGTTTATAAAAAGCATCTGCTTGCATAGAAAGAAAATCTATATATAATTCAAAATCTTTTTCTACATAAGGAGAAGCAAATTCAACCGCTTCGACCACATCTGTAAATTTTTCATTAGCATAAGCTGAAACAATAAAATATTGATAAAACTCTAATACTAAAGGATATAACTCAACAGCTTCTTTGCTATGAGTATATAATGCCTCCATATCTTGCAAAATAGCATCTATACTTATAGCTTGTTTCCAAAGTTCCATTTTATCTTTTTCTGTTTTTAAAATAAAATCATACTCTTTTTGTGCGTTTTTATAATCTCCAAGGAAAAGCAAATAATCTGATTTTAAAACTCTTACAACAATTTCATCAGGATATTGCACTACTAATGCCTCAATATATTCGCCTAATTTATCATTTACGGTTTTATTAGTTTGTGCAGTATTCAGTAAAGCAAGTACTAAATTAAGTTTAACACTTAAATCAACATCTTGAGATAAAATCCCCTTATTTATTAAATAAAAAGCCCTGTCGTTTTTTCCTATATTAAAATAAAAATCAGCAATTGAAAAATAAACCATATCATCACCTATTTCTAAGTCATATACCTCATCATAAATTTCCTCGGCTTCTTTAATTTTTCCAAGATTTGCATAAGTTTCTGCTAAAAGGATTTTATTTTTTGTACTTTCAGGATAAGCATTGCTTAATTTTTCAATTTCTACAATAGCTTTTGCTGTATCTCCCATTTTTATATAAATATCCTCTTTTTCTAAACTGATATAATCACTTATCCCAAAAATAGTTTCGGTTTTATCCAAAATTTTTAAAGCATTTGAATACTTCTTTTTAGCTTTGTATAATTGGAAGATTTTTAAATAATAATTAATATTCAGTGGCTCAATTTTAGTTAGTTGCTCAAAAACCTTTATGGCCTCATCATCTAAATTATTATTGGAGTAAACATTAGCTAATAATAATAAATAATATTTGTTTTGGAACTTATCGTATTTTACTGCTTTTTTTGCATATTCTAAAGCACTTGAATATTCCCAAGCCAAATTTAAAATTCCTGCAATTTCGTAATAAGTGGCAGCGTCTTCTCTGTCCTGCTTAGAAGCAAGTGTATATAATTCTAAAGCATCACCATAATTTCCTAAAATTTTTTGCTTATTTGCTTCTAAAAAATAATAATTAAAATTAAAGTTTTGTATCCTAGGGTCGTCCTTAGTTTTTTCTTTTTTCTTCAAAATAGAACATGAGCTAAACGACAATACCAAAAGTATTAAAAAAATATATATAGCTTGTATTTTATTCATAAATTTTTATAAAATTCAAATATTTGGTCTTTAGTACATTTTTACTTCACACCAGTATGTCCAAAACCACCGGCACCTCTTTCAGTTTCAATTAATTCTTCAACTTCTATCCATTCTGCCTGCTCGTATTTTGAAATTATCATTTGGCAAATTCTTTCACCATCTTCAACAACAAATTCTTTGTCAGAAAGATTTACAAGAATCACACCAATTTCGCCACGATAATCAGCGTCAATAGTTCCTGGTGTATTCAAAACGCTAATTCCATGCTTTAAAGCCAAGCCACTTCTCGGACGAATTTGTGCTTCATAGCCAACCGGCAACTCAATAAATAACCCTGTGGGAATGAGTTTTCTTTCTAATGGCTTTAAAACAATTGCCTCATAAAGATTGGCACGCAAATCAAGACCGGCAGAAAATTCAGTACTGTATTCAGGTAAAATATGCTTAGATTTATTTACGATTCTTACTTTCATTTCTCATTAATATTAGATGTAAAAACCTACAAAAATAACACTTTTTTAAAGATACAGAAATAATAAATTTTTAAGCTATAAAAAACCAAAATATAAACATGAAAAAAATGCGTCAATTTGCAACAAAGATTAAAGTTCCCAAGCCAAGGCACTAGCACCCAAAATTGCCGCATCAGCTTCTTTAAGTTCTGAGAAAAGCAGTTTAACTTTATTTTTCCATAAAACTAACATATTTTTCTCCATATGCTTAACTACTGGATTTAAAATAAAATCACCTGCTTTTGCTAAACCACCAAACAAAATTATTGCTTCTGGTGCACTAAATGCAACAAAATCTGACAAAGCTTCGCCAAGAATTTTTCCTGTAAATTCAAAAATTTCCAAAGCTAATTTATCATCTTGAACAGCAGCTTCGTAAACATCTTTGGAGCTAATAGATTCTAAAGGAATATTTCGTAACAAACTATCGTCTTTTCTAGTTTCGAGAAATTCGCGAGCTGTACGTGCAACACCATTAGCTGATGTATAAGTTTCTAAACAACCTGTGCGTCCACAACCACATTGACGACCATTATTTCTAACCGAGCATGTATGACCTAATTCTCCAGCGAATCCATCATGTCCATAAACAAGTTTACCATCAATTACAATTCCGCTACCAACACCTGTTCCAAGAGTTATCAAAATAAAATTTTTCATTCCTCGTGCTGCTCCATATGCCATTTCACCAATTGTTGCCGCATTAGCATCATTAGTAAGAGCTGTGGGAACACCAAACTTTTCGCTTATTAATTTTGATAAAGGAATAAGGCCTTTCCATATTAAATTGGGAGCAAACTCAATATTGCCAGTATAATAATTACCATTTGGAGCACCAACTCCAATGCCTTTAATACTTTCAATACCGCCAAAATCTTCAACTAATTTTATAAACTCTTCATAAATCTCATTTACATATAAATTGATATCTTGATGTGTTGCGGTTTTTACAGCTGATTTTGCCAAAACATTACCACGAGCATCAACAATTCCAAAAACTGTATTGGTTCCTCCAATATCAATGCCTACAACATATTGTTTATTCATTTTTAATTTTTTATTTAGTTTTTCAAAATTTTTTTATTTACATTCTTGCTACCTATTAAAGCATAAAATAATAAATATGCAAATCCTGCAATTATAATCCAATAACTCATTTGATAACCAGCTATATCAGCTAACCAGCCTTGAATTGCAGGGATAATACCTCCACCACAAACCAAAGTCATAAAAATTCCAGAAGCTACTTGTAAGTATTTTCCTAAACCTTCCACAGCAAGATTAAAAATGCCACCCCACATTATTGAAGTACACAATCCAATTAAAACAAAAAACATTGCGTTTATTGGAACATTTGCTAATCCAAAAGACAAAGCTCCTGCATCAGAACGTTGAATTACAGGTAGGGCTACTTTAATAGCTGGTGACATAAATACAGCTAAAAACAATAAAACTAAACCTAAACTTGATGCTACCGTTAACATGGTTTTACTTGAAACTTTACTTCCAATTGCAGCACCAAGTAAGCGTCCTATAAGCATTAAAAACCAATAAGTACCAACCACAAAACCTGCGATAGTTTTCCCAACTTCGGCTCCTTGTAGGTTATTTGCATCTGAAAGCCATAAGTTTAAAGTGCCAGGAATTCCAACTTCTACGCCTACATAAACAAAAATTCCAATTGCACCTAATACAAAATGTCTAAACTTCAAAGCTCCTTTTAGTAATCCGCCCATTGGTTCTGAATTTTTTTCTGTATGAGGTTCAGGAATTGAGACCATTAATAAAACTAAAAATACTAAGGCAAAGATTCCCATCGCAATATATAAAACTGGAAAAACATCTGTAATTTGAGCACTTAGTGTAGCACCAATTAAGATTCCAACAAAAGTAGGAGTAAAAGTAGCCATTAAAGAATTAAAAGACCCGCCTAATTGAATTAATTGATTTCCTTTATTTCCGCCGCCACCCAAAGTATTTAACATTGGATTTACAACCATATTTAATAAACACATTGAAAAACCTGCAATAAAAGCTCCTAACAAATAAACAGCAAAAGCAGAAGCAACTCCTACATGACCAGCTACAAATTGTACTGCAACGCCAATAAAACCAACACCTACCGCTAATAATGCTGTTTTTTTGTAACCATATCTTTGTAGAATAAATCCTCCGGGAATTCCCATAATAGCATAAGCTATAAAATTAGCGGCATTACCTAATAAACCAAGAAAATTTGATACCCCAAATTGCTCTTTTAAGACTAAACCCATTGGAGCTGCAAGATTTGTTACAAATGAGATCATGCCAAATAGCATAATCATCATAATTATTGCCACAAAATTAGATTTCTGTTTTGTTTGCGTGTTCATTTTTTAAGTTTTAAGAAATTAATAAATCAATTTAAATAGTTTTTTGTGCAAAGGTAAAATAAATATCTAAAAATTAACTTAAAAAAATTGTCAGCCATTTAAAAAACACTAATTTTGTTTTTAACTTAAATTATTTAAAATTATTACTATGAAAACAAGAACTTTTCTAATTTCTTTACTTGTAATTTTCGCTATTAGTTTTACTAGTTGTTCTTACACAAACAAAATTATGAAAACTCCTAACAATTATGTTGAGTTTAAAAAAGATGACTTTGTCTTTTCTGAACAAGTTGTTGGAGAAGGAACACAAACGAGAATATTGGGTGTCGACTGGGCTCACTTATTTGTTAGTAAAACAGGAACAATTGAAACAAATGCTTTGAGTATTCCTATTATTGGAAATATTCCGGTTGTTGGTTCTGAAGCTTACGCCATTTGGGATTTAATGGATAAAAACCAAGGTTATGATGTGGTTTTTTATCCTCAATATGAAACAAAATTGACTGGTTTGCCTATTTTATTCCAAAAATCAAAAACAACTGTAAAAGCTAGACTAGCAAAAATTAAATAAGTTTTAAAAACCGCAAACGCTAAATTTAATAATTAAATACAAAAAAAGTTCGAGTTTTAAAACTCGGAGTTTTTGGGTTTTATTGGGATAATTTTGAGGAAAAAAGTGATGAAGTTTTTAATGAATTTTTAAAAATATCAAAAAACCAATTAAATTTTTTATTAACTTTGTACACTAACAATATTCAAGAATGAAAAAAGAAAACGCTGTAAAGATATTTGAGCAAAAGCAAGTCCGCACGAAATGGGACGATGAACAGGAAAAATGGTATTTTTCTATAGTGGATGTGATTGGGATTTTAACTGATAGCCCCAATCCAAGAAACTATTGGAAAGTATTAAAACACAGACTAATAAAGGAAGGGGCTGAGTTGGTTACAAACTGTAACCAACTGAAAATGCAGTCGGCAGACGGAAAGTTTTACTTAACTGATGTTGCTGATACTGAACAACTTTTTCGTTTAATTCAGTCTATCCCATCACCAAAGGCAGAACCTTTTAAGTTATGGTTGGCACAAATTGCATCAGAGCGTATAGACGAAATGCAAGACCCTGAATTATCCATTGATAGAGCTTTGGAACAATATCTGAAATTAGGTTATTCTGAAAATTGGATTAACCAACGTTTGAAAAGTATTGAAATCCGCAAAGAACTTACGGACGAATGGAAAAAACGCGGATTAAAAGAAGGGCAACAATTTGCAAGTTTGACAGACATCATAACCAAAGCGTGGAGTGGTAAGACAACCAAAGAGTATAAAATTCTTAAAGGCCTGAAAAAGGAAAATCTTCGGGACAATATGACTAATACTGAGATGATTTTAAATATGCTTGCAGAGGCTTCAACCAAAGACATTTCACAAGCAGAAAATCCTAAAACTTTTCAAGAAAGCGCAAAAATTGCTCAACAAGGAGGGAAAATTGCAGGAGATGCAAGAAAAGCTTTAGAAGCAAAAACAGGCAAAAAAGTAGTTTGTTCATTAAATGCAAAGACTGCACTCAAAGGAAAAGACACAAAACAAATCGAAAACAAAAAAACAAAAGACAATTAAAAAAAACAGGATACAATATCGGTTCGGAGCAATACAAGGCTATCTGTATATAATAATCCAAAACTGTACATCTATAAAGTCGAAAGTCTATAAAGTCGAAAGATAAAAGTTAAATTATTTACGTGTACTGAATTTGTTGAAATATTCTGACCTGTTTTGTCATGATTTTTGCAATAAATAGCAAAAATCCCGCCAAAACCCCACTAGATTAATAATCACAAACTTTAAAATCTTAAAATACTAATAAAAAAACTAGCTATTAATTTTTAATTATAAAAAAGCTGTTTAAAAAATTAATACAATAAAAATTTTAAGTATGCCTGTCTTTTATTATTTTTGTAAAAAAATAAATTATGGACGATTTTATTGTTTCGGCACGAAAATATAGGCCTGACAGCTTTGATACTGTTGTTGGGCAGGATGCAATTACTCAAACTTTAAAAAATTCGATTAAAATAAATCAGTTAGCCCAAGCTTATTTGTTTTGTGGTCCTCGCGGTGTTGGTAAAACTACTTGCGCAAGAATTTTTGCAAAAACAATAAATTGCTATAACCCTAGCCCCGACCACGAAGCTTGTAACGAATGCGAATCTTGTGTAGCTTTCAATAAATCTAGATCTTTAAATATTCACGAACTTGATGCTGCTTCAAATAACTCGGTTGACGATATTAGAAGTTTGATTGACCAAGTTAGAATACCGCCACAAATAGGAAAATATTCTGTTTATATTATTGATGAGGTTCATATGCTTACTAGCAGTGCTTTTAATGCTTTTTTAAAGACCTTGGAAGAGCCGCCTAAGCATGTTATATTTATAATGGCTACAACAGAAAAACATAAAATTATCCCAACAATCTTATCGAGATGCCAAATTTTTGATTTTAATAGAATTAGCGTTGAAGATATTAGACTTAGATTGGAATTTGTGGCACAAAAAGAAGGTGTGGAAGCCGAGCAAGACGCTCTCCATATAATAGCTCAAAAGGCTGATGGAGCAATGAGAGACGCTCTATCAATTTTTGACCAAATAGTAAGTTTTACAGGAAAACATATCACCTACCAAGAAACTATTAAAAACTTAAACGTTCTTGATTATGAAACTTATTTCAGACTTACAAAACAATTTGTAGAAGGTGATTATGTAGGTGCTTTACAAGAATTTGATGCTGTATTAAAAAAAGGTTTTGAAGCAGGATATTTTATTGCCGGTATTGCTTCGCATTTTAGAGATTTGTTGGTTTGCAAAGACCCGGGAACAGTAGATTTGCTAGAAGTTGGGAAAAAAGCAAAACAAGATTATTTGGAAAACTCACAAATATGTTCAGTTAACTTTTTATTTAGAGCTATAAAAATTGCAAACGACTGCGACTTAAATTATAAGGCTAGCTTAAATAAAAGATTATTAGTTGAATTGGCATTATTGCAAATTTGTAATATTCAAGGGCAAATTGTTGTGCCAACAGTTACTCAAACAATTGCTCAGTCAAGTACTCAACCAAGAGTTCAAACACAAAATAAACCAATAAACCAAGTTTCTGAACCTCAACAAGAAACTTATAAACCCCTAGAAAAAGTTCAGGAAACTGCTAAAATAACAGAAGAAAAAACAGATAAAAATCAAATATCTGATTCGTCTAATTTACAAGAAGAACAAAAGTCAAAATCTGATTCTACTGAATACAAGAGCGGTTTAGCAGGTCCGTCTATTGCCAATTTACTAAATACTGAAAATAAGCCGGATGAAAAAGAAAATATTGAAAGCAGTACTGAAAAAGACTTTGCGGATGAAGTGGTTGATAGTGAGAGTTTTAGTCAAGAAAAACTAAATGAAACTTGGAATAATTATATAGAAAGTTTAAAACAAGATGAGAGAATTTACAATTTCTTAAAAGATTCTATCTTAGCAAAAATAGAAGATGATATTTATAGTTTAAATGTAGATAGCGAAATTATCAAGAAAAATCTTGAAACTCTTAAACCTGAAACTATTTTATTTATGCGAAAAGCTTTAAATAACAAGGATTTTTCTATTGAATATATTTTGAGCAAAAGCACACACGTAAAAAATTTATATAAAACAGATCGTGAAAAACTTCAAGATATGATAGAAGAAAATCCAAATGTCAAAGATTTAACAAATAAATTAGGCTTAGATTTTGAATAAATTAGAAATATTCGTAAACGTATTTTATTAATTTCTCGTTATTTTCTTCATATTCTGTCAGTCCGTCTTGATTTTTCTTATATTTTGTTTTAGAATAAATTTCTCCATTTGCTAAATAATATATTTCTGTTATTTCATTCTTTTCTTCATTATATTCAATTGTGATTTTTACTCCTGCCATATTATTTTGCTCAACAGGTCTATTTTTATCATCGAAAACAATTTTTGTCCAATCTAATACTCGTCCACGATGATTTTGAGTTTGAATTGCGTAAATATCTCCGTTTTCATTATAATAATAATGATGTATTTTATCAGGTTTTTTAGAATTGGAATACTCTTCTTTTAAAATTAACAAACCTTTTTCGTCAAAAGTATTTTGAATTTTAGACTTCTGTTTTCCGTACTCATCAATTTCAATTTGTTTAATTATATCAGATTTTTCGTTATAATAAATTTCTTTGATTTCTTCTATTTCATCATCTTCGTCAGTAGTTGTAATTTTTAAACAAAGTTTTTCTTCATTTCTTTCATATTTAATAATGCTTTGCCAATCATTTTGATATTGGATTTTTTCTTCAATTAATTTATTATTTTCATCATAAATATAAGTTTTTTGTTCAGAATATTCATCAGTTTTACTATTAGTTTCTTCTTTAATTAGTTTTGAATTGCTGTCATATTCAAGTTTGTGTTCATATTCAATTTCATTTTCTGAATTATATTCTGCGGTTCTGATTTCTTCACCATTTTCGTTAAATTCCTTAACAATTGCAAGATATTCGGTTTCAGGTTTGTTAATTTCGCTGTAATAAGATTTAATCAGTCTAATTTTTTTTGTCATAATAATTTATATTTTTGTGTTTTTATTAAATTTAAAAATTAAATTGTAAAATTGTAAAAAATTTTAAACATTTTGAGTGAAATTTACGAAAATAAATATTTCTTTCTAATAAATCCTAATGCGGGCAATTCTGAAGGAAGACGAGAATGGACAAATATTTTGGAAATTATAAATAAAAACCAATTAGATTTTGATTTTGTTTTTACTGATTATATCGGACATGCAGAGCAAATTATTTCTGAACAACTTAAAATTGGACATAAAAATTTTATTATTATTGGTGGAGACGGAACGCTAAATGAAGTTGTAAATGCTGTTTGCAAACAAGATAAAGTAAATTCAAAAGATATTAGTATAGGTATTATTCAAATGGGTACAGGAAACGATTGGTCTAAATATTATGGGTTTGAAAACGATTATCAAAAAGCAATTGACAGATTTAAGCATAAAAACACTAAACTTCAAGATATTGGCTTAATAAATTACAGGTCTGAAACAGGGAATAAAAAAGCATATTTTATAAATATTGCCGGGCTGTGTTTTGATTCTGTTGTGGTAAAAGCAACAAATAAAATGAAAGAAAGAGGCAAAAGAACAAAATCGGCGTATATGCTTAATTTGTTAAAAAGTCTGATTACTTACAAGCCTTGGCAATTAAAAGTTTCTATAAATGATGAGGTTCTAGAAGGAAAATTTTTATCTATAAGCATTGGTAATGGAAAATATTCCGGCGGTGGAATGCTTCAAACTCCTAATGCAATAATAGATGATGCTTACTTAGATGTAACTGTTTACGAAAATATGTCAAAATTTAAAATCGTAAAAAATATCAAAAGATTATATAATGGTAGCATAGGCAAGGTTAAAGGAGTAAAAATGTTTAGAACTAAAAAATTTATTATAGAGTCGGAGCAAGAAATTTTTGCCGAAACTGATGGAGAAATTATTGGCTCTACGCCTTATGAAATCAGCATAATACCAAAAGCAATAAAAGTTTTTGTTTAAAATATCCATAAAAGCTTTAAGTCTTCTAAAATACAGTTTGTTGCTAAAATTTATTGTATATATTTGCCGTCTAAAAAATTATTAAAATATGGAGAAAAAGTTAGGTAATCCGGCTGTTGTTGGTTTGGCTGGTTTTGGGATGACAACCTTATTGTTACAGTTTCATAACATTGGGCTAATTGGTATTGGACCCATTGTTGCAATGGCTTTTATTTTTGGTGGTTTAGCACAGATGATTGCAGGTTTTCAAGAACAAAAAATGGGAAACAATTTTGGCTATAGTGCTTTTGTTGCTTATGGAAGTTTTTGGATAGGTCTTGGTATAATTTGGATAATGAACCATTTTGGAGTTTATCCTTCTGACGGAAAAGAAGTTGGATATTATTTAGTCGGCTGGACTTTATACACAGCAATTATGTTTGTTGCCTCGCTTAGAGTTCATATGGCGATGACAGTAACATTTGCTTTGTTATTATTAGGTTTTATCCTTTTAGATTTAGGGCATTTTGGAAATCCTATTTTTAATAAAATTGCAGGTTATGAATTAATTTTCTGTGCCTTAGCTGCATGGTATATGATGGCAGGTACAATTATTAACGATCTGGCTGGTAAAAGTGTTTTACCAAATGGAAATCCAATTATTAAAAAGAAAAATTAAAGACAACTGCCTTAGGGCAGTTTTTTTTTGCTTATATTTCAGATAATCAAGATTTTAAAAAATTATCGCTATCTTATTTAAACAAATTCTAAATAACTTTGTTGTATTAGTAATTTTAAACTTTAAATTTTATTATTATGACAAAAGATATATTAAACAAGACAATTTTATTATTATTTGCTGTACCGATGAGCGCTGCTGCACAAAATCATCAACTACCTACACTTAACTACAAATATGCTGATTTAGAGCCTCATATTGATGCTATGACTATGGAGATTCACTACACTAAACATCATCAAGCTTATGTTACAAATTTAAACAAAGCAATAGAAGGCACAGATTTAGTTAAATTAGATATTAAAGAGTTAATGTTAGATATTAGTAAATATAGTCCGGCTGTG
The DNA here is from genome assembly GCA_023228725.1 of Bacteroidales bacterium. Classification (GTDB taxonomy): domain Bacteria; phylum Bacteroidota; class Bacteroidia; order Bacteroidales; family ML635J-15; genus Bact-19. The sequence continues at coordinate 21,777 of JALOAQ010000019.1, forward strand.
CGCAACAATGGTGGTGGTCATTTTAATCACACATTATTTTGGAATATTTTATCTCCAAATGCAAAAAAGTCACCTGAGGGAGAACTATTAAAAAAAATAAACGAAACTTTTGGTTCTTTGGATGAGTTAAAAAAGCAATTAAATCAGGCAGGAGCAACTCGATTTGGTTCTGGTTGGGCATGGTTGGTTTTAACAAAAGACGGAAAGCTTGTTGTAAGCTCAAGCCCAAACCAAGACAATCCTTTGATGGATGTTGCGGATGTGCGTGGATTTCCTATTTTAGGAATTGATGTATGGGAACATGCTTATTATTTGAAATACCAAAACAAACGTCCTGATTACTTAGAAGCAATTTGGAATGTTTTGGATTGGAAAAAAGTTGAAGAAAATTACGAAAAAGCAAAATCTTGCAAATTATTTGAAAAAATGTAATTTAATTCGTGTTTAAATAAAGTTTTATTATGTGTTTATCGAAAAAGAGGTGGTTTTTAAACTATCTCTTTTTTAATTTATATCTAAAATTTCGTAAACAGAGTTTTTGCTAATAAATTCGGGAACAATTTCTTTCATTTTTTTCACAATATTAAATTTATCATTTGTTTCAGCTTTTTCAATTAGTATATTTATTTCCGGCAAAATCTTATTAATATCATATTCTTTAAGTTTAGCAATCATTATTTGAGAATGATAAGTTGGCAAAGTATTTTCTTTATTAGCTAATAATTCTTCATAAAGTTTTTCGCCTGGTCTTAAACCCGTAATGTTGATTTGAATATCTTTTCCTGGTTTTAATCCTGACAAAGAAATCATTTTTTTTGCTAGATGAATGATTTTCACAGGTTTACCCATATCAAAAATAAAGACTTCGCCACCTTCTCCCATATTTCCTGCTTCTAAAACCAATTGGCAAGCCTCTGGTATAGTCATAAAATATCTAGTAATTTCGGGGTCGGTAACAGTTACGGGGCCACCGGTTTCAATTTGCTTTCTAAATCGTGGTATAACAGAGCCATTTGAACCTAAAACATTTCCAAAACGTGTGGTTACAAATTTTGTTTCTGAATTTTTTGATAAAGCTTGAACTAATATTTCAGCTATTCGTTTGCTTGCTCCCATAACATTAGTAGGATTAACAGCTTTATCAGTGCTTATCATTACAAATTTTTGAGATTTATATTTAAGGCTGGCTTCGGCTAAAATTTTTGTTCCTTTTATATTTGTATTTATAGCTTGATTAGGGTGATTTTCCATCATTGGCACGTGTTTATAAGCAGCGGCATGATAAACGAAATCTGGTTTATATTCTATAAAAACAGAGTCAATAAAATTTTTATTTCTAATATCTCCAATAATAATTTCAATATCATTAAATTTAAAATGTTCTCTTACTTCTAACTCTATATCATATAAAGGAGATTCTGCAATATCTAGTAATAATATCTTTTTTGGTAAAAATTTGATAACTTGTCTAACTAATTCGCTACCAATTGAGCCTGCCGCACCGGTAATTAAAATAGTTTTATTTAAAAGACTTTTTCTTATTCCGTCTTTATCCATTTTAATTTCAGGGCGTTCGAGCAAGTCTTCGATTCTGATGTTTTTTAATTGATTTAAACTAAAACTATCACTTATTAAAGAACTTACGTATGGGATGGTTTTAATTTCCACATCTCTGTTTAAACAAGTTTCTATAACATAATTTTTTCGATTAATTGACATTCCTTTTTCTGAAATAATAACAACCGAGACTTTTTTTTCATCCAAAATTTTCTTTAAATTTTTTAAATGATAAACTCTAACTCCGTCAATTTTACTTCCTTTCATTTTAGTATGATGGTCAATAAATCCGACTACCCTATAATTTGATTTACTGTCTCTATCAACAGTTTTTTTCGTAATTAAAGCTAAGTCGCTAGAACCATAAATAAGCACATTATTACTTTCTTTACGAGTTGCGGTATTAAATTCAAGAAATATATTTTTTAAAAAAAGTCGGGAAAAAGATAGAGTAAAGGTTGTTATGAAAAAATCTATTATTATTATAGATGTAGGAATTAAATATTTATCGTAAAAATGGAGATAAATAAGATTAGCAAAGATTAAGCTGGCAGAACTAATTAATAATGTTATAAATATTCGGATAACATCTTTAGTGCCTGTATGCCTAACCATTCCTGCATATGTTTTTCCAATATAAAAGGACAAGGCTCTAAAGCTTAAAACAGTGATAACAACTATTGGTAGTTTGTCAACTTCTCTACTTGGAATACTAAAATTAAATCTTAGATAGTAAGCTAATATCAATGAGATTAGACAAATACAAATATCAATAAAAAAAACCACCCATCTTGGTGTAATTCTTCGTAATATATTAATGTTTAATCTCACAGTACAAATTTATTAAATATTTCTTACTTTTCTTTAAGTTTTTTTTCAAGATTTTCAAGTCTTTTAACAATATCATCTAAATTTTTAAAATGCACATAAGCTCTATGATAAGCTCTGATATCAAAAGCAGGAGCTCCCATAAGAATGCTATCTTCTTTTAACACATTATTTGGCACACCTGATTGAGCTGAAAGTTTTGTTCCGTTAGCTATTGTGATATGAGGACCAATTCCTACTTGTCCTCCAAACATACAATTTTTACCAATTTTACTTGTGCCTGCAAGTCCGGATTGAGCAGCGATAACAGTATTTTCTCCAATTTCCACATTATGAGCAATATGATTTTGATTATCTAACTTTACTCCTTTACGAATAATTGTTGAGCCCATAGTTGCTCTATCAACAGTAACCAAAGCACCAAGTTCTACATTATCTTCTATAATCACATTTCCAATTTGTGCAATTTTTACAAATTCTTCTCCATTATTTGGGGCAAAGCCAAACCCATCAGCTCCAATAACAGAACCAGAATGTATAATACAATTATTTCCAATTTTTGTATTATGATAAATTTTAACGCCTGGGTGAAAAACACAATTATCTCCAATTGTAACATTATTACCAATATATACTCCTGGATAAATCAGCACATTGTTTCCAATTTTCACATCTTTGGCAATATATGCAAAAGCTCCAACATAAATATTTTTTCCTATTACCGCAGATTTATGAATAAAGCTTTGTTTTTCAATTCCCTTGGGTTTGTCAGTCATTTGATTATAAATATCTAGTAAAATCGCAATTGATTTATAAGCATCTTCAACGCGAATTAAACTTGCTTTTATTGGTTTTTGGGCTTCAAAATCATTATTTACCAATACAACAGAAGCCTCAGTTTCATAAATATAGTTAGTATATTTAGGATTAGCTAAAAAGCAAAGCGAACCTGCTTTACCCTCTTCAATTTTCGAAAAAGTATTTACAATGGCATTTTTGTCGCCTTCAACTTTTCCGTTTAATAATTCTGCAATTTGTTGAGCTGTAAATTCCATTTTAATTTGTTTTGTTAATTATAGATTTTGGGGCACATATATAGTTTTTTTTCACTACTTTTCCCAAAACCGAAATATTTAAAATATCCGAAGCATCAGTAATATCTACAAGTTTTTCGCCAAATAAAATATTTATTCTTTCGTCTTCGCTGCTATATGCGTTATTTGAAATTTCGCCGGAATAAATAAAATAATCTAATTCTTCTTTAGAAAAACCCGACTGATTTAAAAATTTCTGTTTTATTTCATTTAAAAATTCTAAATTGATTTTTTCTTTATATAAAACTATTCTTGGCAATTTCCTATTTAATAAAGAGTTTGATAACTCTGCTAAAACTTTATCTTTAGAGTTTAAATTTTGTTTTATTAAACTCATAATATCGTAATCATCTAACATAGAAAAATTTTTTACAATTTGTGCTTTATTTGTCAAATTATTTTCTTCAAAAAGAAAATCTAAATAATTATTTCCTGTTTTTATTCCTTTTTCTAAATATAAAAATTTCAATCTTTTTAAAAAATGCACTAATAATAATTCACCAACAAGTACAGTTTTATGTAAATAAACTTGCCAGTACATTAGTCGGCGTGCTATTAAAAACTTTTCTACAGAATAAATTCCTTTAGCTTCAACCACTAAATTATCCTCAATTACTTGTAGCATTTTAATAATTCTTTCTGAACCTACCACTCCTTCTGTTACGCCTGTATAAAAACTATCTCTACGCAAATAATCCAACCTATCCATATCTAACTGTCCGGAGACAAGTTGGTGTAAAAACTTTTTTGGATATTGATTTTTAAAAATTTGTATTGCCAAGTTAAGTTCTCCATCAAATTCTTTATTTAATTCGTCCATAAACCACAGGCTTAATTTTTCGTGGTGTAAATCAGGTAGAATGCAATTTTCTAAAGCATGTGAAAAAGGCGCATGACCAATATCGTGGAGTAAAATAGCTATACGTGTTGCTTGGGCTTCTTTTTCAGTAATTTCGTGGTTTTTGTTTCGAATAACTTCAATAGCTAAATTAATTAAGTGCATTGAGCCAATAGCATGTTGAAAACGCGTATGAGTAGCACCTGGATAAACCAAATATGTTAAGCCAAGTTGTTTTATTCGTCTCAATCTTTGAAAATACGGGTGTTCTATAAGCTTAAAAATCAAGCCTCCTTGAATATTTATAAAACCATAGACAGGGTCGTTTACTATTTTTTGTTTAGCTATCACCTATAAAATATAATTCTACAAAAATATCATAAATATCTTTATAATAAAATAGCAAAACTAATATATGAGATTTTACTTATTTTTTTACAGCATACTTTTTCCTCGTCTTTTGTTAGAGACAGGGATTTTATAAGTAATAAATAATTCGTAAGAACCATTTTGATAAGCTGCAATATCTGATGTTACAAAATCAACAGCAAATCCTAAATCAAATTCTTTAAAGTTTAAACCTAATATTGCAATAATATCATTTGAGGTTCTGTATGAAAACCCGAGCCAGTAGTTATTTTGAAAAATAGTTTTAAGATTAAAATCTAATTGGTGTGGTGCTTTAAAACTTGATTTTATTAGCATTGAAGGTTCTAAATCAAAATCATTATTCAATTTAAACTTATATCCCCCTAGAAAATTAAAATGCCTCACTAATTTAGCGATATGAATTTCTTGTCCACCTACAACTATTGGTAATCCAATTAGCTGATTTCCAGAAATTCCTGCAAAATAATTTTTATGATATAAAAACAATCCAAAATCAGATTCGGGAACAAACTTAGTTTCTTTTGCATCAAAAATATTTGGATCGCTTTGGTCTATTACATTAAGTTTTGTATAATCTAATCTATATTGAAATCCTTGTAAAGACAAGCCTAGCCCAAGTTTTAGTTCATCTCCGAGTTTTAAAATATATGAATAGTTTAATTGGAATCCAAGTTTTTGTTCAGGACCAAATCTATCAACATATAAAATAGCACCAACACCCATATTATAATCTTCTAAACAATATTGGGCATTTAAAACTTGAGTTGAAGGAGCGTCTTCAAAACCCACCCATTGTTGCCGAATAGCAAGTTGAACAGGCAAGTTTTTTTCACTTCCTGTAGCGCCAGGATTTAAGAGCATTTTATTAAACATATATTGACTGTATAGTGGCAATTGTTGTGTTTTAGCAATCAAAACCATACTAATCCCTAGTATTAAAAATATTATTTTTTTCATATTTTTATGTTTTATCTAATTAGACTAATTGTTCCTTTATATGTATCTTTATTATTAAGTTTTAAAATATACAAGTAAGTTCCTGAAGGTAATTCTTTATTTTTATATTTTCCCTCCCATTGATTAATTGGGTTCATATATTGCGTTCCACTTCCATAAAAAACAAAAACCTCATCGCCCCAACGCGTAAAAATATTTATACTTACTATATCAAAAGCTTCTATTCCTAATATTTCCCATTTATCATTATGTCCGTCTCCGTCGGGTGTGATAGCATTAGGAATAAATAAATCTGCTATAGGGCTTTTTAGCACATACACTATTATAGTGTCAGCATCACCACAAATAGTTTGAATAGTATAAATAATTTCAAATTCTCCGGGTCCGGAAATTTCAGGATAAAACCAACCATTTTCTGTAATTCCAACTCCTGACCAAACTCCGCCTTCTTCAAGTGTTTCTACATAAACAGGTTTATCTTTATCATATAAAGTATCAACAGCAAAAATACTTGCATTCGCTTGTGGGTGGATTGTAATATAAATTGTATCAGCATCACCACACAAACCATCTTTAGAATAAATTATTTCGTGAGTACCAATTCCTGCTTGTTGAATATTTAATATTCCTGTATTTGGATTCACAGCATTTCCTTGCCAAATTCCACCTAAAGAAGCTGAAGTTAGCTCTATATTATTTTCGGAATAACAAAAATCTTTCTCACTTGTAATACTTGCATCAAAAATGTCATAAACTGAAATAATTATTTGACTAGAACTACTACATTCTCCTGTTATAGTATAAGTTATAATATGTTCACCTTGACCTGCTAAGTAAGGACTAAACAATCCAACATTTTCATTTACTATACCATTTCCTGACCATATTCCTCCGGACTCACTTGCTGTTAAAACTATATTTTCGTCTGAAGTACAGAACGGACCTGCAGGATTAATTGTAGTGTTAGGTACAGGAATTATATTTACACTAATATTTTGACAAACACTTTGTCCACAAATATTTTCCCACCTTGCAAAATAAGTTGTGCTTTCTGTTGGAGAATTAATAATTAGAGGATTTCCTGTTCCAATAAACGTATCTCCACAAGCATTAGTGTACCAAAATAAATTTTCCCCTTGTCCGTCAGTTACGCTCAATTCAATATTACCCTCATCGTTATCACAAATATTATTTCTATCCACAAAAGCCTGACTTGGTGGGTTTGGCAAATTATTAACATTTACTGCAATAGACACACATTCAGAGTTTCCACAACTTGATTCATATCTTGCAAAATAAACTGTACTTATATTTGGAGCTGTTATTGTTAGCGGATTTCCTGCTCCAACAAGATTTCCACCACAGGTTCCGGAATACCATTTAACTTCGTGAGTATAATCGCCAACGAGAGTTAAAGTTATATTTTCAAGTTCTCCTACACAAATATTTTCGTTTGAAACTTCGGCATAGTTAGGATTTCCTGGAACTTCTATAGTGCTGATAATGACTGACTTACAATCCGTTAAGCCACAAGAATTTTCCCATCTTACAAAATATTCTGTAGTTTCTGTTGGAGAATTTATACTTAAAGGATTATTTATTCCGATATCATTCCCACCACAGGATTCTGTAAACCACCTTAAATTTTCTCCACTTCCACCAATTGCAGATAATTCAATTTCAATATTTGAGTCAGAGCAAACATTGTTTACAGAAGCAATTGCACTAGTTGGTGCAATAGGCAATTGGATTACATTTAGTTGAACAGATTTGCAAGAACTAAATCCGCAATCATTTTCCCAACGAGCAAAATATATTGTTGTTTCTATAGGTGATGGAATTACTAATGGATTACCTGTTCCTATTTCTGTGTTCCCGCAATCTGTTGTAAACCAATGGACTTCATTACCATTTCCTCCAGTTACAGACAATTCTATATTATCTTCGTCATTAACGCAAACATTATTTCTATCAACTAAGGCTTGACTTGGTGAACTTGGTAAATCATTAACTTCAACAAGGACATTTATGCAAGTGGATACGCCACAAGAATTTTCCCAACGTGCGTAATAAGTTGTTGTAGTTTCGGGTGAAGGAATTATTAAAGGATTGCCAATACCTACTGATGTTCCACCACAAGAGCCAACAAACCAATGAACATTATTACCGTATCCTCCATTTACAGATAATTCAATATTTCCTGGGTCGTTTGCACAAAAACCACTTCTATCAACAATTGCCTCATCTGGTGCTGTTGGAGCATCAATTATATTTACAGTAAGCTCTACACAATCAGAAACTCCACAAGAATTTTCCCATCGTGCATAATAAGTTGTTGTTGTAGTACTTGAAAGGATAGCAATAGGATTACCTGTTCCAATTTCAGTACCTCCGCAGGAGCCTGTAAACCAAGCTAAAGTCCCACCACTTCCACCCGTAACTGATAAATTTATGTCGGTTGGACTGTTTGAACAAATATTGTTTTGGTCTGAGAAAGCATTTGTAGGTGCTGTTGCTATAGGATTTTCTATTATTGTAATTGATTTTTCAGCAGGCGAACCACAATCTCCGCTTATTCTT
>JALOAQ010000020.1 GCA_023228725.1 Bacteroidales bacterium
TATTTAATTATCAAAAATTCATATTTAGCAAATGTCTTAAACAATGCCGGAGACGATATTGATGTTGAAGTTATTTTTAATTTGGATTTTGATAATTCTGATAGTTTTACTATTACTGCCATTGAAAACGGATTAACAAAACCTTCATTTAATCCTAATAGCTTTACAATTAATGGGAACGATATGCCTGAATACATTGAAACAACCATAACTTGGAATGATGCTAACTCAATTGAAAATATAAATCTTTATCGTATCGAAAAAACTTATGTATATGAAGACGAATGGCTTGATTATGAAATAATTCCTATAGATGCTAACACAGCAACACTAAAACTAAATATTCCTACTGAAGACGACAAAGCTAAAAATAGTTCAAAAGATATTACTACTTTTAATGTATTTATGAAAGTTAACTTTGATTTAGGAGAGCCTAATTATTTATTCATAAATATATTGGAAGAATTCTTTTATGTAAATATTGCCGTAAATAACTCAGAGGCAGGCTGGTACAATGGTGCAGATGAGTATTTCGTTGGAGAACAAGTAAATATAGAAGCAATTAGTAATTCAAATTACTTCTTTGAAAAATGGGTTTTTGAAGGTGGCAATATAGTTAGCGACAATCCTTTTACTTTTACAATGCCGGCTAATGATGTAAACATTTATGCTGTTTTCAATTCTGATTATCCTTTTGTTATTAACTCTACTCCTGTTTCCTGGAATTATAATGAAGATCCAAACACAAATTTTTACATAAAATTTAACCAAAATATAGCCGAAGGTAATTTAAACAATGGATTTGGCGACATTAATTTAATCAATGACTATGACGAAGAACATTTAATTAATAATATTTACATTTTAAATGAAGATATGTTAGTAATAGAGCCTGATTTACCTTTAGAATTTGATGCTTATTATACATTAAATATACCTAAAGAAAGCATTGTTTCAGCAGACAATACTGATTTAACAATGCTAAGTGACTATTACCTTCCATTCGCCACAGGTTATGGCAATTTTCAAACAGGCGAAATTAGTCCTTATCAAAAATATTATGGCATTTCTACTGTTAATGATGTAGATTTTAATATTATTTGGGGAGATGAAACCGAAATTACAAAAGTTCTATATTACTACTGGGACTACGTGAATAATGCTTGGGTGGACATTATATTATCAGAAGGAACAGATTATGTTATTAATGAAAATATTTTAACAATAAAAAGCTCATTTATCTCAAGTTTTAACTTAGAAGACGGTGATCACTTAAATATGGAATGTCATTTTGGTAGTGGTTATTATGATTATTTTATAATAGAAATAATTGATTCTTACGATAATCTTATCAGCCCTGAAAATGTAAATTATGATTTATCTAATCCTAATGATATTTATACTCTAATAATGTTTGCAAATGCAGAAGCCATAAGTTCAATATCTTATAATTCTACAAATTTAATTGAAAATACCGATTTCAGTCTTATTCAAAATATTTTAAATATCAAAAATTCTTTTTTAAGCCAGCATCTCATAAACTTAGGCGATGAGATAGAACTAATCATTACTCTCAATAATAATTCCAGTCTAACACTAACAATAACAGCTATTGAAAGCGGAATAATTAGTGCAACAATAAATCCTCAATTTATTGAATTGATAAACGAAATGCCTGATTATTTTGATATTGTAATAACTTGGAATGATGCAAACAATGTTACAGCAATACTCTTACATGGGCTTAGCGATATAGAAATTGTAAGCATCCCGTTTTCATATTATGAAATTACAAATATAGACAGCGAAACATCTATGCTTAGAATATTCCTTGATGCAAAGAAAAGCACATCGTCCAAATATATAGAAGAAGCAAGTGTATTATTTGAAATCATTTTTGATATTGGTTCGCCAGCAATTTTGCCTGTACATATTATGCTTGAAGCTTATAATATTGAAGTTTCCACATATCCAAATTCAGCCGGTTGGGCTTGGTATGAAGGTTATGCTGCTGAAGGAGAAACAATAAGCATAATAGCAGAAGCTAATGCGCCTTACCAATTTGCTTATTGGACATTTGACAACATTATGGTAAGCACAGAAAATCCTTACGAATTTATAATGCCGGATCACGACCTAAATATAACAGCCCACTTTATACATTATGAAGACGAAATTTTTACAGTAAGTTTAAATTCAAACCCTGCAAATGCTGGTGTACTACAAGGAATAGGAGAATATCCATTAGCTACAAATGTGTCAATAAAAGCTACAGCAAATAGTGGATATGAATTTATAAACTGGACAAACGAAGAAGATGAGATAGTTTCAACAAACACTATTTATAATTTCAGTATTTTTGAAGACAAAAGTTTTACAGCAAATTTTGATATAGTGGAAAATATTAAATCTAATATTGTAAACGAAATAAATATTTATCCAAATCCATTTAATGAGGTTTTATATATCAGCAATATTGAGAACATAAATAAAATTACAATTACAAGTATTACAGGACAAATAATTTCTGAATTTGTTAATTTAGAAAATAATGAAATCAACACTTCAATGCTCCCAAGAGGATTTTATTTAGTTATCTTTGATAAAACTGACGGAAGCAGACAAGTAAATAAAGTTACAAAACAATAAATAAAAGTAAATAAATTAAAAAGAGGCTAATCAAATTTGTTTAGCCTTTTTTTTAAAATAAATGTCTAAATGGGAACAATAAATTTTCAATTAATTTTTGAACTTTAAGTCTATTTTTCCATTTTTCATAATCAAAATTATCACAATCTTTTGCAGTATTTTCTAAATGTTTTTGTAAAAGCTCTAAAATCTTTGCTTGTTGCCCTGCAATATTTATTTCGTGCATATACAAAAAGCTACGATAGTCAAAATTACTGGAACCTGTAAGAAAATATTTTTTGTCAACCATAAAAACTTTAGCGTGCAAATTAGAAGGTCTATACTCTAAAATTTGGATTCCGTTTTTATGATAAATACCAAAAAATTTATTTCTTAAAATATCAAATAAAGTAACATCGGAATTTTTGGGAGTAATTATTGTAACTTTCACTCCTCTTTTGCTGGCATTTATTAAACTTCGCCTCAACAAAGAGCCAGGTAAAAAATATGGAGTTTCTATTATTATTTCTTCTTTTGCTAAATCAATAAGTTTTTGAAAAACATATTTCACGGGTTGTTTTCTATTTCCCGGCACATCTTGTATTATAGCTATATCCTTACTTCTCAATATTTTTGTTCCATATTTTTTATTTTGAAAAAACCTACTTGATAAAAAATAATCATAAGAAAAAATTCTTTCAAACACAGAAGTAATATTTCCTACAATTCTAAAACTACATTCTCTCCAATTTATATTATATGCAGTGATATTAGAGGAGCCTATATAGCTAATATTTGAATCTATCAATAAAAGTTTGCGATGATTTCGCCTATGATTACGCGAAAAAATATCGAAACTAAACTTTATTTTTTCGAAAAATTTCAATTTCCCACCTAATTCAACAAATTCTTTAAAAAAAGACTGTGAAACCCCTGACCCCCAAGAATCAATTAAAAGTTTTACTTCTACACCTCTTTTTACCGCTTCTGTCAAAGCTAGTCTAAATTTTTGTCCAATACTGTCGTTTGCAAATTTATATGTTTGTAAATAAACACTTCTTCTTGCTTGCTTAATATCATCAAGCATAGCAAGATACAATTTTAAAGTATCGTCATAAATTAAATATTCTTCTTGACTTTGCATTTATTTAGGAGTATTTTCACAAAAATAAAAAACTTAATTGTATATAAACAAAAAAAGCAGCACTTTATTAAAATGCTGCGTCAAATAAATTATACTTATTTTAATTATTTTTTATTAAAAAAATCTTTAGCAGATTCCTTATAAGTAACCGTTTCTTTAAATTGGTAGTTTCCTGTTTCGGGATTTTTTACCATTTTAATACATTTTGCTATATTTTGTCCGCCACCTGTTCTAAGGGTAGCAACTGCTTTCTTTGCCATAATTCAAATTATTTAATTTCTTTGTGTAGTGTAACTTTCTTTAAAATTGGATTATACTTTTTAAGTTCCATTCTGTCGGGAGTGTTTTTCCTGTTTTTCACAGTTATATATCTTGATGTTCCCGGCATACCGCTTTCTTTATGCTCTGTGCATTCTAAAATAACTTGGATGCGGTTTCCTTTTGCTTTTTTTGCCATTTTATTTTCCTCCGACTATTTTTAATTAATAAATCCTTTTTCTCTAGCGTCTTTCAAAGCAGCTTTCAAACCTTTTTTTGAAATAGTTTTAATGCCTTTTGCCGACACTTTTAATTTTATCCACTGTTTTGTTTCTTCATCATAAAAGCGTTTTGTTGTAAGATTTACATCAAAAACTCTTTTAGTCCTGCGGTTTGAGTGAGAAACTTTGTTCCCAACCATTGCTGTTTTACCGGTAATTTGACAAGCTCGTGCCATAATAATATCTTCTTTATTTTTTAGGACTGCAAAAATCGGTATTTTTATTTTAATTTCAAAACTTTTTTGAACTTTTTTTTATAATTAATTGAAATTAACATTTAAAAGACTTAAAACAGTGAAAAATTAAAACTTTTATTAGTATAATTTTTATTTGGATTTACTAATTGAACTAGCTTTGATAATTTATCAATTATCATTATCAAGTCATATTGTTCTTAAAATCTTTTCTTAAATAATCTAACCATCCACTTTAAAAAGCTATAATTTTTGTTTTTCAATCAGATTTTTTAGCTCTTCTACAGCATTTTCTTGGGCAAGATTTTTTATTATTGCATTTTTACCTTTAAAAATATGTACTTTCCCCTCTCCTGCACCAACAAAGCCATAATCTGCATCAGCCATTTCGCCGGGTCCATTTACAATACAGCCCATTACAGCAATTTTTAATCCTTTTAAATGTGAAAACTCTTTTTTAGCTTCTCGCATTAAATTTTCTAAATCATAATTTGTACGACCGCAACCAGGACAGGAAATAAATTCTGCTTTTGAATATCTCAAACCAATTGCTTGTAATAAATCTGTTTGTATTTCAATTGTATTTATTTCTTTGCTCGGAATATCTAACCACAATCCACTAGCAAGATTATCTAACAGTGCTATTCCTGGGAAAAGACCTAGTTCAACAGCAAGCTCATCATAATTAAGAGATTGTGCTGAATATTTAATAATAAGCGGAATATCAGGATTTATTTTTTTTATGGCTTTATAAAAATAACGAGTTTCGCCTAAAGGATTTTCTGAACAGTAATTTAAAACTAAACAAATATTATTTTTTTCCAAAACAGATTTTAACTCATCTTTAATTAAATCATAAAAACCAAGTCCAATAAAATAAAAATATCTATCATCTAATTTTGGTAATTTATTTTTGCTAAATTCTATATAAGGAAAAATACTTTTATTTTTCTTTAAAGATTTCCAAGCCCGATAATTAGTTAAAATAGCTTTTGTTGTTAAAAGATTTCTAGGATTTTCTGAATAAACTATATCTGTATTATCAGAATCAATTTCTGAAATTAATGAAAATTTATTGCTAATAAAATTAAGAGCTTTGTATTTATTTTCGCTAATATAAGGATTGTAAGTATTATGTGTTTGGCTTGGAACTTGGTGTTTGAATTTTTTGTTTTTAAATTCTTCTAAAATAATTTTTGAAAAATGTATTTCATTTTCTGGATTTTCAGTTAGCGAAACTCTAAAAGTATCTCCTATTCCGTCAGAAAGTAAAGCAGCAATTCCAATAGCTGATTTTAATCTTCCATCAATATCTGCACCGGCTTCGGTAACACCTAAATGTTGAGGAAAAAGTAAAGACTTATCAAGCATTTTAGCATTTAATAATCTTGTAGCTTGCGTCATAATTTTCACATCGCTGGCTTTCATTGAAACTACAAGATTGTAAAAATTTTCAGCAACAAAAATATCAATAAACTCCATTGCAGCTTCCACCATTCCTTCAACAGTATTTCCATATCTCGACATTATTCTGTCTGATAAAGATCCATGATTTGAGCCTATTCTTATGGCTGTGCCGTATTGTTTGCAAATTTTTATTAAAGGCAATATTCTTTCATGAATTTTTTCTAATTCCAATTTATATTCAGAGTCTGTAAATTCTATTTTTTTAAAATTTGCTCTTTTATCAACATAATTACCTGGATTTATTCTAACTTTTTCAACTACACGTGCAGCTTCTTCGGCAATTTTCGGATTAAAATGCACATCCGCAATCAAAGGGTTTTTATAACCACCTGCATGTAAAAGTTTTTTTATTTCTTTTAAATTTTCAACTTCTAAAATTCTTGGAGTAGAAATTCTTACAAAGTCAGCACCGGCATCAAAAATTGCTTTTGTTTGTAAAATAGTTTTTTTTACATCCTTAGCAGGCACATTTGTCATACTTTGCAAACGAATTGGATTTAAGGCACCAATTTTTATGTCTCCAATATTTACAACACGTGTGGGAATACGTTCATAATTATGTATATCTATACAATATCTATCAAAATATTTTTTATTCATTTGAAAATTTAAAACTTTTTATTTAGTAAGATTTTCTACTTAAAACTGCTGTGCGTTTTTCAATGATTTTTTCGCCAGAAAGATTAAACATTTCTATATAAATCACATAAATACCAATTGGACAAGCTAAATCAGCCTTATCAAATCCATCCCAAGTAAAATTACCTTCAGTGGCTAACATTTCATTATTAGCAATAAACTTAACAAACTGACCATCAGCGCTATAAATTGCAATTGTTGCAGTATATCCAGCTTTGTTTAAATTATATGATATATTTAAAATATCATCTTTTCCGTCATTATCTGGAGAAAATACTTCGGGGCTAATATTAATTCTAGAATCAGAAACAAATTCTGAAGAATATTGAGAGTTTTTATAACCTGGTGTAGCAAAGCCAACACTCTCCGAAGCTGAATGCCAGTTTGTTTCGTCAGCCGAACTACGATTAAAATTAATTCTTTCTAATGAAACACCATCTTTTGAGGCAAGTAATTTATAATGTTGTTTTTCATTATAATAAACAGAGTCAATAATATTCATAAACCTATCTATCAGAAAAATATTTCCAAGTTTATCGGGCATTGTAGGCAAATTAGCGGTTTCATACAGATTTTCTGGATATGGAACATGATAATTATTTTCAATAAATCTAATATCTTTTGAAATTGCACAATATTCTTCAGGTAAAAGCAAACGACTAATTGTAGAAATTTGGTAAGAATTATTTATTTCACCCTCATCAGTTTTATTTATAAACCAAAGATTTTTCAAATCGCATAATTTATCTGAATTATTGTAAACTTCTACAAAATCGCTTCCTCCGGTAAGTGGGTTAAATAAAATTTCGTTAATCACAACATCTTCCTTTGCAATAGAGTCGCCAATTCCAAAACGTATAGAAGTATTTCTCTCTACAGGATTTCCTGCACAATCTTGAACTTTATCTTTTATATTTAGATAATATACTTTTCCTTTTTCAAAGTTTTGTGAAAATTTCATAGTAATTTTTGCAAAATCAGGCTTACTAGCCGAAACCCAAACTGGATTTCCATAATTTTCCACAAAATAGTTTTCGGGATTTTCGCAAAATTCTTTTTTTAAAATTTCGTTAAAATAAACAATTAAAGTATCAGTAGAAATTAACTCACTAGCAATAGGATAAGGCGAATAAAGGTCAGGATTTGTACCATTTACAGAATTTTGTCGTCCAGGTGTTCCTCCAGAAATGTCATTACTAGCTCTCCAATTATTTTCACCTTCGCAAGGATTATTCAAATCAATAATTTCGAGAGAATAACCACCATTTTCTTTAAAATTATCTCTATACCATTTGTTGGAATATGAAACTGTATTTATTACTCTATCCGATTTTGAAGAAATAGTTAAATTACCACTAGTATTTGGCAAAGCTGGAAAGCTTGTTAGACCAACAATATTTTCAAATTCTGTAAATAAATTAAGATTATTTTGGTTGCACAAAACAAGATAAGAATTTGCCTCAATTGTGCAAGCAGGTAAATTTCTATTTGTAGAACCAACACTTAAAACCCAATCTGTTAGGTCAATATTTTTATCTGTTCTATTATAAAGTTCAATATATTCAGCATCAGGCAATAAAACTACAGGGTCGGGTTTTGCCATAATTTCAGAAAAAATAATATCATATTCTTTTGCATCATAAAGCGTAAAGCTTATTGTCTGTGGCAGCATATGGTTAGAGCATAAGTCTTTAATATTTTTTACATTTAAAGAATATTCTATGTCTTCAACAAACGATGAGGAAAATTGCAAACTCACTTCCTCAGTTTTGTTATCTTCTGAAATAGCATAAATGGGATTCCCGAAATTTGGTTGTAATTCGTAATTTGCATAAACAAGACTTGTAGCAGTATCAACAGGTTCAGAAAATTTCACAAGTAATTCATTTGCAGAATTTATGGATACATTTACCACATAAGGCGGGATAGTGTCAATTATGCTTGCAAAAACAGAATTTTTTCTTCCTGGAGTACCCCCACTTGGGTCAACAGAGGCAGTCCAGTTCATATTTGGAGAACAAGTATTTGTTGGGTCAATTTTTTCTAAAGACCAACCGCCATTTTCTTTGTAAGCCGTGCCATACCAATTTATTGTGTAAGAAACTCTATCAATTTCTTGATTTTCATTATCTCTTAAAACAAGAGTTTGTCCTGAATTTGTAATTTGTGGAAAAGCTTCAATTCCAAGTACATTTCCATATTCAGTAAAAAGCTCTACAAATTCAGTTTTGCACAAAATCAAATATTCTCCTGCCTGCATTTGATAATTTGGAATTTGTTTTGTAGTATTTCCATGGGTATATGACCAATTGCTAATATCAATTACAAAATCTGTAGTATTATAAATTTCAACATATTCTGCATTTGGCAAATCTACAACTGGGTCGGGGTCAGCCATAATTTCATTAAAAACTACCATTCCTGGTGAAAATATTATATAACTAAAATCTATAGACCCTGAGCTGAAATTATTATTTAAATCGCTAATTTCTTGATATTGCAAAATATAATTGTTTGGAGAAGTAAAAGAATTTTCAAAACTTAATAAAATTTTACTTGGGTCGTCTTGATAAAATTTAACATCTTCAGGATTTCCAATTCCTTGGTTAACTTGAAAATTGGTGGTTTGTAGCGAATTAGCCTCATCTAAAGCTTCGTTCCAAGTTAATAATAAAGAATGTTCATCTAAAACAGAAACTGATAATAGCTCAGGAGCTTCTTCGTCCACAAAGCCTGTTCCTGTTACCACAAAATCATCAAAAAAGAAGTGTTGTGAACGGGTTTTTGTGTAAACACATTTTACTCCAAAATATGCAGAGCTATAATAATTATTATCAAAAACTGAACCTTCGGTTTTATAGCCATTTCCATCTAAAACATCAGATTTTAAAGTCCAGTTGCCTTCATTATCGCGAGTAATTTTTATTTTTACTTCAACATTATCTACATCAATTCTATTGTCTTCACCATCAATAATCATCTTTGTGCTTGATACATCTTGGCAGTATAAAGAAATTTCCTTTTTTGTATTTCCTATTCTTACAAAATAACCATTAGTTACAGAGTTTAAATTTGGTGTATTAGAGACTAAATAAATATCACAATAATTTGAGGAACTAGGTTTAAAGTTCATTTTCACATAAAATTCCCATTCTGCATCATTAATTGCTGCTGAAACAGTTGATAGATAAGACCCACCACCATCTTGAGGATCTATAAACAACTGTAATTGATTAGAAGAGTTTATAATAAAATCTTCTGTATCTCCACTCCAAGTTGGATTGTTTGTAAAATCTCCGTCAGAAAAATCCTCTTCAAATTGTGCAAAAGCTATAAAAGGTAAAAAGGCTAATATTAAAAATAAATACTTCATTTTAAAACTGTTTATTTTATTTAATCTGTAAAGATAAGTAAAATCGGATAAATAGCTTTTATAAATTGTAGATATTTTTCACATAAGCTTAATTCAGCAATAAATTTTTAATATTTGTTGTCATTTTATTGATTTTTTAGACTTTTGTTTGTTGTCTTTGCTTACAAATATTACTAAAAGCCTTGAATAAAAGTAATTAAGGCATTATCAGTTTCAAAACTTAGTTTACGTCTTAAATTATAAATATTTGTATTAATGGAGCGTTCAGAACTATTCTGAATTTTAGCAATTTCTGAAATTGGTAGTTTTAATTTAATATAGGCAAATAATTGTCTATCTTTTTCGCTTAAATTTGGAAATTTATCAAATAATTTTGTGAAAAATTTGTCATTTATTATTTCTTTGTTTTTATCCAAAGATATATTTTCAAATTTATAAAATATAAATGTTGAATTTTTAGAAATTGCCTTTTTGATTTCTTCTTTTTCTCTTTCGGAAGGATTTATTAGCAAGCTCTTCAAACTCTCCTGCAAATCTATAAGATTTTTCGTATTGTTTTTTATTTGTTGATTTTTATCGTAAAAATAAAGGTTTATATTTTCAATTTCTTGTTCTAACTTAAGTAAATCTTGTTGTTTATTTGTTCTTTTTTTCTTCTTTATTAAAATTAATAATACTATAATTCCTGCAATTATTAAGCTTGCTAATGAAATAATAATAATTTTCAAGTTTTTGATATAATTTTCTTGCTCAAAAATTATTACTTCTTTCTCAATGTTTTGTTTTAATTGACTTTTTCTTAGTTCAAAATTTTTTATAGCTATATTTATTGGGTTAATTGCTAATTCAATACGTTTTGAAATATTTTCTTCAGAAATAATCATTAATTCAAGGGAGTCTATATATAAATCAGATTGATATTTACTTATTTTAGCACTTTCATTATTTCCTAATTTTAATTGAGCTTGATTTTTTTGCTCATACAATTCGCTTAGTGTTTTATAATCTTTAGTAGTAATTAAGGCTTTGCTAATTGCTGTATCTGTTACTTTAACACATTCATTAAAATATCCTTTTGCAAAACAGGCATCAGCCCAGCCCTGATAAGAGCTTATTATCCATGAAGAATTTCCTGACAATTTAGCAAATCTAACTGCTTCTTTGAACATTTCTAGGGCATTTTCTTCTTGGTTTAATAATATAAAATATCTTCCCACAGCATGTAAGGAACGAACTTTGTTTGTATAATATTCTATTTTAATATTTTCCCAATTTTGCTTTTTATTATCAGATTGTATTTTTATAAAATATCTATCTATTATTTCAAATTTTTTCTTAATTTCATTAAAATAAAATGGGATAGAGTCGGTTAAATTGCATTCTAAGGAAAGAGAAATCTTATAATTATTTGATTGTATTTGTTTTAAATAAGTTGTAATTCCTAAATATGGAATTTCTGTTTCTGCTAATCTGTAATAATACATAGAAGAGTCGCAATTAGCCATAGCTTGATAAGCTAATCCAATATTATTATCTATTATACTATAAATGATGGAATTTGAATTAGCATTACTAATTAGTTTAGTTTGTTTGTAAACATTAATAGCTTCTTTTTGCATTCCGTAATTTAAAAGAATATTTCCGGCATTTATAAACAAATAATCATTTTCAATATTTAAGTTTGGATTAGAAATATATAATTCTATTGCTTTTGCAATATTTATCAGAGCAGTAAAATCATCTTTTTTTCTATACTGATATAATTCTGATAAAAAACCATACAATCTAACTAAAGCAGCTGTTTCGTTTAGTGAAGCATATTTTTTTTCTAAATCAAAAGCAAGTAATTCTGCTGAATCAGTATCGTAATTAAAATATTTATTTAATAATATAAAATCATCTTCAAACTTAAATTCTTGTTTATCTAATTTGTTATTCTGATTTGAATTTTTATGAAAATCACAAGCATAAAAAAGCGTTATAATGCTTATTACTACAATTGTTTGTTTCTTTAGTTTATAATATTTAGAAATAAAATTTTTCACAAAAGTAATTGAAATGTATATTATATTGTAAAAAGCAAAATTAATGAATTTTTGAACATAAAAAATATAAATCACAGTATTTTCAGAATTTTCGCATAATTAAGTGTAATAATTTTGAAAAAAGTTAGTTTTGTAATCACGAAATAATATTCGCAAAATATCAAAAAATTGTTTAAAACCACTGACTTATCAATATTAAATTTATAAAAATCGGGTTATTTTTTCAAATGTAATAAAACCCGAGTTGTTTATGGCTCGGGTTTAGCTTATGTTTATAAAAATATTTTTATTATCTAATTAGAGTAAGGTTTCCTGTGTGGGTATGTTCGTTTCCGTAAATATCAACAAATTTCACTACCCACACATATATTCCTTGAGGACATTCTAGGTCTCCTTGTTTTCCGTTCCATTCGTTTTCATAGCCTGTCGAGTTATAAACAATTTCTCCCCAGCGGTTATAAATTATTAGTTTATAAGTGCTTTCATCAATTCCGTCTGCAAATACTTTAAAAGTTTCATTTATTTCGTCATAGTTTGGAGTAAATGCAGTAGGCGCATAAACAGCAAGTTCATTTGAAACAAAAATATCAACACCTGCTGAGTCAACACAACCATATAGTGAAGTTGATTCTAATTTTACATGGAATGTTCCTGGCATAGTATAAGAGTGAGTAGGATTGGTTTCATCACTAAATGTTCCGTCTCCAAAATTCCAGTTGTGCCAAAAACCGCCATGAGTGTAGTTTGTAAAATATATTAAGGGGCTGGCCATTGTAACATTGGTTGAGTGAGCTCTAAACTCTACTTCCGGATTTGGAAAAACAACTATTCCTATTGTAGAGTCGCGTTTGCAACCATCAGTTGAAATAACTTCTAAGCCAACGTTAAATGTTCTTGCATTATAGAAAGTATGTCTTGGATTTTTGTCAAAAGATAAATTCTCAAAATCACCATCATCAAAATTCCAGATATAACGTTGACCAATATCTGGGCTGTTTTCATAGAATTGGACTTCAAGAGGAGAACAACCATTTGTTGGCTCAGCTGCAATATTTATTAATGGGAGTGGATATGTAGTAATTGATACAGAAGTACTAGAGCTTGTGAAACCGCACACATCCCATATTTGGAAAGTAATTGTTGTATCTTGGAATATTTCCATATTAATTGGTAAGTTCCATAAACTATCGGCTATCCAGATTTGGTTTCCGCTTATTCCACCTCCGCTAATATTAACTTCAAAATTTACAATATCGCCAGGGCAAACAATATAATTATCTGCATTAATAGTTTGGCTTAATGGTTTATGTACATTAACGGTGATTTCCACATTTTGACTTTCGCAGAATGTAGCGTCAACTATATGAGCGGAATAAGTTGTTGTTTCTGTTGGGTTTACTATAGTACTTGTACCTTGGTCTCCATTATTCCAAATTATCGTATATGGTGGTGTTCCGCCTTCAATCATTCCTATTCCAATTTCAACTGATTCGCCATAGCAAATTGTTAAGTCATCCATTATTTGAGCGTAAAATGCATCCGGTTGATTAAGTTCTATGCTCATTTCGTAATGACAATGGCTTTGGTCAGAGACAGTAACTGAGTAATTTCCAGCGGGAACATTTATTAAGTCTTGCTGCCAACTTCCGCTTGACCATTGGAAAGTATAAGGTGGACGACCACCTTGTGCAGTAATGTATATATTTCCATCGTTTCCGCCGTTGCAAGTTATGTCATTTCCGGTAATTGTTCCGACCATTGGAGCATCGGGTTGGAATATTTGAACAGTGTCAGCGGTTTCACAGTTGTGAGCATCATTTATTGTAACAGAATAAATTCCAGGTATTAGATTTTCAATATCTTCACTAATTTCTCCTGTACTCCAAACAAAATAATATGGTGGTGTTCCTCCAAATACATTTAAGTCTGCCACGCCATTTCCTTCGCCAAAACATCTTACGTGAGTTGGTGTAATATCTCCATGTAATGGAAGAGCAGGTTGCTGAATTTGAACCATAGTATATTCTGTACAGTTATTTGCATCTACTACAGTAACAATGTAAATGCCATAAAACATATCCCACAAGTCTTGATTGGTTGAGCCATTACTCCAAGTATAATTATAAGGTGGAGTTCCGCCTGTAACTACTAAATCAACACTTCCTGTATTTTCACCATAGCATAAAACGTCTTGAGTATATGTAAACAGTTCTAAAGGTTCAGGTCCGGTAATATCAATTGTTTCAATAATTTTACATCCATTAGCATCTGTTATTGTAGTTATATATTGTCCTACAGGAATATTAACTAAGTCTTGTGTCATTTGTCCATTCGACCACTGATAATAATAAGGTGGCGTTCCTCCGTCAGGTGTTACATCTATATAGCCGTCATAATATCCATAGCAAGAAACATTTCCGCTTGTATAAGTCATAGTAAGTGGTGTAGGTGGTTCGTCAACAAATACAGAATCATAGTGTTCGCAACCTACATCGTCAGTTATTGTTAAATAATGCCATCCTGCATATACCCCTACAGGGCTTTGTTCAGTTCTTCCGCTAGGTTGCCAGTTCCAAGTATATGGTGGTACTCCTCCTGAAACATAAGAATACAAAATACCTGTTGATTCACCGTGGCATAAAACATCATCAGCGTATAAATTAGATAAAATAGGAGGATTTTCATCAGCAATGTTCATTTCGCCAAAGACTTGACAGCCATAAACATCAGTTATTGTTATATAATAATATCCTGCCGGCACATTTATTTCATCTACAGGATTTAAGTGAGTATTTACAGTACCCCAAGAATATTCAAAAGTGAAAGGACCTGTGCTGTTTAATGCTTCTACAGTAATTACCCCAGTAGAATCGCCATAGCAAATCACGTCTTGTCCATTAATTTCTATATCAAGTTCAGGCAGAGGAAAAAGCCAGGTACCAGGGAAAACAGTATCCTGAACAAAGTCTTCGAGTAGCCAAGTTTGATTAAACCAAGTTAATGGAATACTGCCCAAAGGAAAAGATTCTGATATTAAAGGTTCGCAATTTGTTGGGAAACAGAAGCTTAAGTCTTTTGTTTGTGAACTTCCTCCTCCTTTAGTTTCATTAGCTTCATCAAAAATACTGCTAGTTGAAACTGCCGGAGCAGTTATTGCAGGCGAACAAGCATTTATAAATTGATAATTACCTAAATCACCATTATTGACTTGTATTTGTGGTAAGCAAAATTCAGGCATTGATGTAACTGGAAAAATATTAAAAGGTATTGTAATTTGGAAGAAAATAGCTTCTAAAATAAAATCAAAAGCTATTGAATCCCAAGTGTGGTTTGAAAATGTACTGATAATATCATAAGTAACGTCATAAACTTGCATAGAATCCCATTCGTAGCATGGATAGGTAATATTCAAATCATTATTAATTGCAAAAGTTATAGTATCATTTACGCCTTCAGCTATAATAGCGTTTCCGTTGCTTGGGTCTGTTTCGGAATATGGCAAATCAATTGGAAATCTAAGAGTTGCTAAAATTGTTGGACAGAAAGCAAAATCTTGGGTCATATAACTAGACATATGCAAATCTAAGTGCAAAATAAAATATTCAATAGTAGCATTAATACCTGCAATAATTTCGTATTCTATTGTACCTCCGTTTATTATTCCAATAACTTGTTGAATTGCCGGTCCATTAGGTGGAGGAATAAATCCTGCAATAAATGAAAGAAATTGGAGAATATTTAAGTTGAACCACAACCACTCATCATTACCGTGAGCATGTAAGCATTGTGTGTTAGGATCAAGCCAATCTTCTGTTTCAACGTAAGGAATGTCAATTTCTCCTGTCAAACCAATTCCAAACCAGTTAGGAATTACAATTGGTAAAATATCATCGTTACAAATACTTGGTAAACCTGTGTTTTCATCTAAACAAGGATAAGCTACTTCGCCGGTTTGACCGTTTAAGTAAAAAATTGCTATAGAGTCATGCGGTAATGGGTCGGTAGAATATGGAACTACAGGAATGTTTATTGTTGGAATAATAGGAATTGTTTCACAGCTAAATAAACAAACAATAACATCAAGATGTAAACCAAATCCATATTCTAAGTCTAATGCAATAACACCGGCTGTTGGAAAGTGAGTGTCTAAAGCCCAGCCATCTAATACGTCGTACCAAGAATGTATTGGAACAGTTTCACCGTGGTCAAAACTATAATCATCAGGAAAATCTAAATGTATTCTAACAGGGTAATCAACATCAACAGAGCCTAAGGTAAATCCATGAATACTAAAAGTTGAACGCAAAAAAATATAAAAGCCCATATCAACAGCAATACCATATTGTTGTCCTAGTATTTCTGTAATTTGTCCAATATTAAATCCATCTTGAACAGCAATGTTGAATAAATCATAATCAAAGTCTAAACTAAAAGCTTCACCAACACCCCACATGTCTTGATGGTGAGTGCTATATGGTATTTCGTGAATAAGAATATTTTGGGCTTTTGTTAATCCAAATCCACAAAATATAAATATTGCTAATACTATTAAATACTTTTTTAACATAATTATTGCTTAATATATTGAGCTGTTAGTAAACTTTGCGTTAAAATATCTTGGAGTAATTTTTTTGCAGATTTTGGATAATTTGCGTTTATCCAAATTGTATTATTATAATCTCCTGCAAAAAGCATTAATCTTTCGTAAATTATCCCACTTGCTTCAAATTCAACAAGATATAAAATACCTCCTTTACCGTCTTGCATTGTTACGTCTGTTGTAGAGATAAGCCTCACGCCTTGACTTTGGAAATGCTCTTCAGTCATAGCCTGACTTATCATTATATATGAGGTTCCTTTTACTTCTTGAACTTGCACTGTGGCAGACGAACCAGGATGCAAAAGACCGGGAATGTTTTCACTTATTAAAAAATATTCCGGTGCCTGCATTTTAATATTGGTATTTGGAATTAAAACTAAATTATCTGCATTATAAACAAATTCAGAATCAACTTTTCCTAAATTGTTAATTATTGTGTCAGAAATAGCTTGTGAAAACAATATATTAGTGAACAATATAAGTAGTAATACTATGAAGTACCTCATTTTCATCTCTCTTATTAAAAATAACTTAAAAATTCAAATTTATTAATATTGTAAAAATACAAATAATTTTTTAAAATCAACATATTTAAGACGAAAAAAAATAAAAATAGTTGTCAATTATATGTTTTTTTTTAATTTTGTGCTCTTATTTTAAATAATTTTATTTATGAAATCAATTAAGTTTATAGTTTTAATCGGTGTTTTATTTATTTTTTACATAAATTTTTCATGTAATAATAATGCTAAAAGCACTAATAATGTAGAAAATGATATAACTAATAATGAAAATGTTTTTAAAATTGATTATCCAAAAGACTCTAGTTTGGATCAAATTTCATCATTATTAGCCGGTGATTGTGCAAAAAATTTTGAAACTATCTTCACAGACGAAATGGTTTTTTGGAATGAGTTTAAAAATTCAGTAGATAATTCTTGGGCGAAAATAATAGAAGAACGTTTATCGAAAATGGATGTTTGGAGCGAAACTGAGATAAATTCTAAAATTAATGACACAATCTTA
This sequence comes from Bacteroidales bacterium, assembly GCA_023228725.1. GTDB lineage: Bacteria > Bacteroidota > Bacteroidia > Bacteroidales > ML635J-15 > Bact-19. The sequence goes on from JALOAQ010000020.1 coordinate 17,656, forward strand.
TTGTTTTATCCATTTTCAGGACCGGATTTTTTAAACGCATACCACTTATTTCCAAATGCTAATGAATATATTTTAGTTGCAATGGAAAAAATTGGCTCTTTGCCTAACTTATATGAAATGAACGAAGCTGATATAAATGATTATTTAGAAGCTGTGAATTTTAGTTTAAGAGATATTTTTAAAAGAAGTTATTTTATAACAGGTAATATGAATAGCGACCTTAGAAAAAATAAAACTGATGGTGTTTTACCTTTGTTGTTTGTGTTTTTAAATCGTACAAATCACGAAATTTTTGAATACGGATATTATAGATTAGAGGATGATGGACAAACATTTACAAAAATTGATGCTCCTACAAATAGTCTTGAAAATATTGAATGTGTAAAAATAAAAATTTTAAAAAAGGGAGATAATAAATTAAAGGATTTAATATATTTTTATGCTGATATTTCTGATGATGGTTTTGATAAAACAAGTCCATTTTACAGTTATTTAGATTCTTTAAGAGCTTGCAATGTTTTTATAAAATCCGCTTCCTACTTAAGTCATTATAGTACCTTTTCTAAAATTAGAAACTTAGTCTTAAATAAGTCTAAAGCTGTCTTAGAAGACGATACAGGTGTGCCATTTAGGTTTTTTAAAGATGATTTCGATTTTTATTTATATGGAGAGTATGAAAAACCTATTGCAGATTTTAACTCTACAGGTTTATTTCAAAAAGACCTAAATGATGCTTATGTTAATGTAGGAGCTAAAGAATTAGATTTTTCTTTAGGCTATCACTGGCATAGTACTAAGCAAAATTGGTTGTTATTTGTAAAAAAAGATAAAAGTTTAGTAAATTAATTATTCAATTATAATTTCATAAATTTCTCCAATATAATCTTTTGCAGGAAAAGGAATATTATCTTGCTCGTAAGCTGAGCCAGGCCACCAATTTGTATTATGAAATTCTTGTGTAATAATTAACACCATTTGGTTATTTGGAATCATAGTAACGGTATTGTCAACATAGCCTACTTCATAAAGTTTGTCTTTTTCAGGACCAATTCGCCAAATAATTTTTTCAGGTTGCCAATCTATTTGAAAATAATAATAATCTGAGCCAAAAAGCTCTTCATCAGAAACCATATATTTTGAAGTTACTGCTCTGTAAGAATCGTCCCACCTATGAAGATAAAATGTTTTATTATTGTGTTTTATCTTATGACAAGCTGTAGAAAAATTCTTTGGCTCCCAACAAGCCATGTCCCAGTTTGTGCAACAGACTGCAATTTTACCTTCATCTTTTTGTATGTCTTTGCTTAGTTTTTTATTCCACGAACTAATTTTATCAGGTAAAGCTTTAACTTCAGGTTTTGTAGGATTTAACTTTTTGGAAGGACAATAAGGAGTTGTTTTTAAAATTTCAAAATCAATTTCCGAATAATCTACTTTTTCAACCCTCTCATCATTTCTTCCGCCCCAATAAGTTTTCATATAACCTTTTTTATTACAAGAACGCCTTAAATTCCAACCTGTTTCGTTGCCTCGCCCGGGTTGGTTTATTAACCAAATAGCATTGGTAATACCATTCCAAACATTATCCTCATTTAATAATTTTGTAAGCTTTACTTTAGCGGTATATTTGCCGTAAGTAAATCCATTTCGAGTAATTACTCCTACATTTTGTTTTTGCCAATTTCCAAATTCAGAGGCAGGATTGCGTATTATAATTTTATTATTTATAGAATCACTTTTAACAGTTTCGCAAGGATATTTTGCTATTTGAGGCAGTATTGTAATTCTATCTTCAATTTTATAAAAAGCGTTAAGCCAGTTGTATTCTTCATTAGTGAAACTTTCATTTAAAACGTCTTGAATTATTGGCACATTATATAATTTAGAAGACTCGTCTATATAATGTAAAAATTGTTCAAAATGTGCATTTCTGTACATATTGTCATCACTATTGCAATTGCATGAGTGATATTTGTCCAAATCTTCTATATTGTTGTTAAATAAATTTATGTTTGAGTAAATTCCTGCTCCCAAATTTGGTTTGGCAATAGCTTTAAAAGCATTATCTTCTAATTTAACAAAACAATTTTTCAAATCTTTACCCTTTCCATAAAGAAAATAATAATATGGCGAAATAAAAATTTGATTGTCTTTTAAACTTATGTTTTTAATATAGTCGGGAATTTGTTTCATATTTTCTTCATCTACAAGTACTAATAGAAAACTGTAATCGCCGGTACGTGGATTACGTTTCCATCTGTCGTTTTCTTCTAGATGAAAATATTTTTCTTCATTTCTTGGGTTGCCAACAATACGTATTGAGTCTTTTAAATAAATGCTTCCAGAAGCAGGAATTTTCCCTAAACTTTTAAATCCAATATCTGTGTTTTCCCAAGAACCATAAAAATTTTCTTCAACATATTGAGCTTGCTGAGTTTTGTTTTTAGAATCATATTCGGAAAGTTTATACGACTCGTTTTGATAATATATCTTATAAAAATATTCTTTTTCTTTGTTCGAATTATTGGTAAATTTAAATGAAAAATTAAAATATCCGTTTTCTGTTTGCTTAGTAGTGGGAATAGTAAAACCATTTAAAAAAGCGTTTTCATAATCAAGTTCTAATTGATTTGATTGATAATTTGTTAAGAATTTTATTTCAGAAATACTGAAATCATAAGTTTTTTCCTTTTTAGAAAAGCAAGAAACTAAAACTAAAATAATTATAAATAATATATATGTTTTTAAAAATTTCATTTTAGTTTAGAATAAATATATTTCTGTTTTCGGTTTTAACCAATTTACCTCATTTATATTGTCTTGAAAAATTATAATTCCGCAATTCTTATCATTTATGAACTTACCTGTTAAAATTTTTGTTTTTTCGTAATATTTCGGATTTTGATTATTTTCAAATCCCTTAAAATCAATATTGTATAGTATTTTATAGCTTCTAAAATCAAAATTAAGCAGTTTTAAGTTAAATTTAGTTTTTCTATCATATTTTAATAGCTCAAAAATCCCATCATTATTATAATCAACTAAAAAATATTCTGAATCTAAGTCTAATTCATCAAGATATTGGGGAGACAAATTTGCATGGTTTTTTGAATCTTGCCACTCATTATTCTCAGAACAATAAGAGAAAAATTCGTATTTAACTTTTTCATTGTCTTGAAAAATAAATAAAACCTCCTCTGTTGTTTCATTAAAAAAGTTTGATTTAAAGATTTTTAAATTGTTGGAAGAGCAGGAAATTAATTTTGATGTCTTCAATAAAACATATTTTTCATTTTCTTTTTTATAGTCATATACATTTCCAGAATTATCGAATATTGAAATTGAATTTTCATTAATTGAAAATATTGCAGAAATATTATTCGAAGAACTGTAAGTAAACTTGGTTTTTATTTCTAAATTATTATTCAACAAGTTAATTTCGCATAAATTTATCTCTTTTGTTTGAATTTGATAAACAAAAATATTTTTGTCATCACTAAAAAAATGCAAATTATTTAAATTTTGAAATTGATGTTTTAATTTAATTAGTTTTTTTAAGTCATATAATACTATATTATTATCTTTAATACTAAATATCTGATCTTGATTTGCTTTATTTGTAAATTTACCTATTAAAATTTCATCAGATTTTGTAAACAAATTATTTAGTTCTGTTTCTACTTCTGCAACTTGTTTTTCGCGGTTTACATAATAAAATTTATATGGAGCTTGGTTTTTTGTGTTTTGAAAATTAGGGTTTGAAATAAAATTATGTGCAGTAGGTTTATCTCCGTATTCCACAGAAAATTCTTTTAATATTAAATAAATATCATCTAAAAATACTGTATTAGAGTTTTTGTTCCACAAATAAAATTTAAAATAACTTCCTTTCTTAAGGGCTTTTTGTGGCATAATAATTTCTGCACTAATATTTTCCCAATTTTTAGCTTTAAAGTTTTTATTTTTAACAAGTTCTATTTCATTAGAAAAAATTTCCACATCGTTTTTATCACAAATGGAAACAATAAAAACTGCATCTATATTTTCTGTTTCGCTTAAATAATTCAAATTAAGTAATATTTTATTCAAATTTTCATGCTTAATATTTTTAAAATCAAGTGTAATTTGTTCTGAATAATCATTTATACCATTAGCATATGTGCTAAAATTTCCTGATAAAAAATATTTTGTACTAAGTTTTTGAAATTTATCATTTTCAAAATCAATTAAAAGAGCTTTGGTTTTATGAATTTCATTTTCCTTTTCAAAAACAATTTCTAAATCATCTAAATACATATTTGAGCTCGGCTCTATTTTGTTGTGTATAAATGTTCGTATAGAGTATTGAGAATTAAAATATTTGTTTTGGATATCAAAATTTTCATTAAAATTATACCAATTTTTTGGATTTAAGTTTTCTGCTTGTATTTTTTCTTCTTGCCAATCTATAAGATTATTATTTGTATCTACAATTGTGAAAATAAATAATGAATTAATAAAGCTTGAGTCGGGGCATAACCAAAAATTACAATTTACTTTGTTAAAACTTGTATCAATATCTGTTGATAGGGGAATAGTGATAACAGGACTAATTCCATCAGCTTTGTCAATAAATGCGGACTGTCTTCCTGATAAATATTTGGAACTCATTATGTTATAAGTTTCTGTTAAATAAACTGTGTTTTCAAAACTTATAAAAAAATTGTGTGGATTATAATTAATTGTTTTATTTTCTGTTTTTCTGTTTTTTATTTTATTTTCGATTTTATTGCCAACAATATATATCCCTATAGGGATAGCTATTAAAAAAAAGGCTAATATTATTATTTTAATCTCTTGTTTCTTTATCCTCTTCATCATCTAAATTTGTTTGATTAATGATGTATAAGGGGCGTTTTCTGATGTTACTACCCATTCTGCTAATGTATTCGCCAATAATTCCTATTGTTATTAGCATAATTCCTCCCATAAACAAAACACTTAAAATAATAGAAGTCCAGCCTTGCACATATTCTTTAATTATAAACCTTTGATATAGAGCCCAAAGCATTAAAATAAACGAAACTATACTAACAAAAAAACCGAGATAAGTTGCAAATCTTAATGGAAAATCAGAAAAAGAGGTTATACCGTCAAGTGCAAATCTTGTCATTTTTGATATTGAGTAATTAGTTTTACCTACAGCCCTTTGCTGACGCTCGTATTCAATAAAAGTTTGTTTAAAACCTACCCAAGCAATTAGTCCACGCAAATATTTTTCTTGTTCTGGCATTTGTTTTAAAATATCTACAACTTTTTTTGAAATTATTCTAAAATCTCCTGCATCAACAGGTATATTGCATTTTGTAATTCTTCGTAAAAGGCGGTAATAAATTTTAGCAGTTAGTTTTTTAAACAAAGATTCTCCTTTTCTTAGTTTACGTTTTGCATAAACAACATCAAAACCTTGTTTAGCTTTATTATAAAGGTTTATAATTTCTTCAGGAGGGTCTTGTAAATCAGAATCCATAATGACTACATAATCCCCTTTTGAGTTTTCTATACCTGCAAAAATAGCTATTTGATGACCGAAATTTCTGCTAAAATCAATATATTTTAAACTTGAATCGGTTTTAGATAAATTTATTATTTTTTCTAAAGAATTGTCTTGGCTTCCGTCATTTACAAAGATAATCTCATAATTACACTCTTTTAATTGCCCAATACTTGTAATTATTTGCGAGTAAAGTAAATCAATATTATTTTCCTCATTATAAACAGGAAGTATAATTGATAAGTCTATATTAGTATTTGTCATTTTCGACTTGATTTACTTTAGCTAAATGCAAAGATAGATAATTTTTTAGATTTAAAATAACTTAAAAAAACAAATCGCTTTATTCTCTTTCTTTTAATAATTGGTAAAGAACTTTTACTTTAAATAAGCCTGTAGCGAATGAAGCTAATAAAGATATTATACCAATAATCAAAACCGTTTTTATCCAATTTATATTTAGCTTACTTAAGAATACTGTTGATAATATTACAATTACAATAAATATTGTTATAGAAAAGATTAGTTTGTAATTAATTTTAAACTTAAATATATATTTTGCTAAAATAAGTTGAGTAAATCCTGTAAATAATTGGGTTATCATACCTGCAATGGCAGAACCTTTAACTTGTAAACGTGGAACAAGGATTAAGTTTAGAGTAATATTTAAAATCATTCCTATAAAAGCCATGGTGTTTAATTGCTTCATACTGCCATTGGCGGTTAATAAAGTCCCAAATATATAAGTAGTGCTTATTCCAATAAAACCTATCATTAAAAAGCTTAAAGTTTGGGAGCTAACATCAACATGTTCCCAATACATTAAATCCATTATTTGGTCGCTAAAAAAACAACAAACGCTAACTAAAAATATTGCCGGAACTAAAATCATTGAAAAAGATAATTTTGCTAATTCTGTAATGCTTTCTTTTTTCTTAAGCATTTTTGAAAACATTGGCAATAATAATATTGAAAATAAATATGGAAACATTGAAGCAGCTTCTAATATTCTATAAGCTTGAGCATAAATTCCTGCTTGATGTTTACCGTCAGGCAAAAGCCTTTCTAACATTACAGAATCAATTCTATTGTAAAAAGCCATTAATAAAATTAATAAAGCATAGGGATAACTTTGTTTTAAGAAAACTCTAAAAAACCTAAAATCAAAATTTAGTTTAAAAAACTTAGCTTTATAAATAACAATAATAAATGTTACTAATGCAGTTGTTAAATATGCAAAAGTTTGAGTTAAAACAAACCACTCTATTTTCAATGGTTTATCTGTAACATTTCCCCAAATAAGTATGCTACAAACCAAAATCATTATAAATCTATCAAGTACAGAAATTAAACTGTCTGTCTTAAATAATTGTAGTCCGCTTATATTAGATCTTAGATATAAAACTAATGAAGATAAAAATTGGTTTAAAATTAATATAAATAATATGCCTAATTGTCTTGAGTCATAACCAATTACAAATGCTGCTCCAATAGTTAGTACAGCATAAAAAACAGCAAGAATTAATTTTAGTGAAACAATATTTGAAACATGTTTTCTTAAAAGTTGTGGGTTTTGTGAAATATTTCTATTGTTAAAATTTGTAATTCCTAAGTCAAGAATAATATTTAACAAAAGAGAGAAATTAAATAAAGAGAAATAAAATCCAAATTCGGCTGAGCCTACAATATTTTGCACAGAACGTTCTACTCCAAAAATCCAAAAAGGTTTTATTAAAACATTTAATAAAATTAGGAAAGCAAGATTTATAATGAATTTTTTTCTCATTATTAAAATTAAATTGCAAATTTAACTTAAAATTAATTAAAAACAGTTTTAGACACAAACTTTATTTTCACTCTTGTTTTTAATTTTTATATAAATAATGTTCTTTAATAATTTGTAGGTATATTATTTTTATTATTTTTGTCAGCCAAATAATTAAAATTAATAATTGTAAAAATTTAATATCTAAGTAATAATATGAAAAATTATCAAACCGAACAGATTAGAAATATTGCCTTGGTTGGTAACTCCGGTTCAGGGAAAACTATTTTAGCAGAATCAATGTCGCAAATAGGTGGCGTTATTAACCGAAAAGGAGACATAGCAAGCAAGAATACAGTTTCAGATTATCGTTTAATAGAACAAGAAAATGGTAACTCTTTGTATTCTACGGTAATGTACACAGAAATTAATAACACAAAGATTAACATTTTAGATAATCCAGGTATGGATGATTTTGTTGGTGGCTTAGTTTCATCATTATTTCCTGCCGACATTGCTTTAATGTTAATAAATACTTCAAATGGAATAGAGGTAGGTACAGAAATCCATGCTCGTTATGTTGAGAAAACTAATAAGCCAATGATTATTGCAATGAATCACCTTGACCATGAAAAAACAAATTTTGAAAAAGTTTTTGAATCAATACAAGAAACTTTTGGTGGCAATGCTGTTTTAGCTCAATTTCCTGTAAATGCAGGTGTTGGTTTTAATGCAATAATTGATGTTATTACAAACAAAATGTATAGTTTGAAAGGCACAGATATTGAAATTAGCGAAATTCCTGCCGAACATGCCGACCAAGCCGAAGAAATAAAAACCCAACTAATAGAAAAAGCTGCCGAAGCTGATGAGTCTTTGATGGAGTTATTTTTTGAAAACGACACATTGACTGAAGAAGAAATGATGAGGGGAATAGCTGCAGGTTTGCCTCAAAGAGGAATTTTTCCAATATTTTGTATAAATGCAAGAAATGATTTAGGTGTAAAACGCTTAATGGAGTTTATAGCTAATGTTAGTCCTTCTCCTGAAAAATTGGAATCTCCAGTTAATAAAGAAGGAAATGAAATAAAATGTGATGCAAATGATAAACCATCTTTATTTGTGTTTAAAACTTCTGTAGAAGAGCATATTGGTGAAGTTTGTTATTTTAAAGTGCTTAGCGGTACTCTTACCGAAAGTATCGATATGTATAATACCAAAACTAATACAAAAGAAAGACTTTCGACCTTATTTGTAAACTCAGGAAAAAATAGAGTGAAAGTTGATAAAATGTTTGCTGGAGATATTGGTGCTACAGTAAAACTTAAAGGAACAAAAACTGGCTCAACTTTAGTGGCTCATGGTCAAGATTGGGAAATGCCTGCTATAAACTGGCCTAATCCAAAATATAGAGTGGCAATTAAGGCTGTTAATGATGGTGATGATGAGAAACTTGGCGAAGCATTAAATAGATTAAAAGACGATGACCAAACAATATTAGTAGAATATTCAAAAGAGTTGAAACAACTAATAGTTCAAGGACAAGGCGAATATCATTTGAATATTTTAAAATGGCATTTAGATAATCAATTTAAAATTCCAACAGAATTTTTAAAACCAAGAATTCAATATAGAGAAACTATTACAAAAATTGCCTTTGCTGATTATCGCCATAAAAAACAATCTGGTGGAGCTGGTCAATTTGGAGAAGTACATATGATTATTGAGCCTTATACAGAAGGTATGGCTGATCCTACTATGTATAAAATTGATGGCAAAGAATATAAAATTTCTGTAAGAGCAAAAGATGAATATAATTTGGATTGGGGTGGAAAATTAGTGTATTATAATTGTATAGTTGGAGGTTCTATTGATGCAAGATTTTTACCAGCTATCCTAAAAGGTATAATGGAAAAAATAGAAGAAGGACCATTAACAGGTTCATATGCCCGTGATATCAGAGTTTGTATAGTTGACGGGAAAATGCACCCTGTTGATTCTAATGAAATCTCGTTTAAATTAGCAGGACGTAATGCTTTTAGTAATGCATTTAAAAAAGCAGGTGCAAAAATTATGGAACCTATTTATAATCTTGAAGTTTTAGTTCCTGGAGACAGAATGGGTGATGTGATGAGTGATTTGCAAGGACGACGTGCTGTTGTTATGGGAATGAGTAGCGAAAAAGGTTTTGAGAAAATTATGGCAAGAGTACCTTATGCTGAAATGGGAAATTATTCTACCGCACTAAGGTCAAATACAGGAGGACGTGCTATGTATGAAATGTCCTTCCATGAATACCAACAAGTACCACCAGATGTTCAAGACCAATTACTTAAAGCATACGAAGCAGAAGATGATGATGAATAATATAAATAAAAAGAGAGGCGGGGAAAGGACCTCTCTTTTTTTTGCACAACTATGAAATAAAACTCCTAGTGTCTTGCTAATTGCACAACACCTCTTTTTTCAATTTTATTTCCTAAACTATCCTCTCCTATTATATTGTAATAATAAACACCGTCAGAAGCGTAGTTGTTTCCATTAATTCTTCCATCCCAAGACTTATTAATATCATAGCTTTCAAAAATTATTTCGCCTAATTTATTGGAAATATCTATTTTAAACCTAACTAATTCCCCATCATAATGAATTACAAATTCGTCATTAATTCCATCTCCATTTGGAGTGAAAATATTTGGTATTCTAAGATTGATTTCAGATATTTCTATAGTTTCTGAATAAGATTTTTTGCAAGTCTCACTTAAATTAGCTAATAATTCAATTTTATGTGTGCCACTTTTTGAAAAAACGTAATTAAAATTATCAAGCTCCGAAATAATTTTATCATCAATTTTCCAAATAAAACTAATATTTTGATTTTGTTCAAAACCTATATCATCAACTTTAGTTTGATTAATAAATTGATAACTATTTTTATTAATTAAATCTTTATCAGAAATAAAATATGGACTAATATTTAAACTGTCTGAAATTAACAGGGTATCAGCAATATGGCAAGAATTTGCAAAATCTATTCTAATAAAATAAATTCCTGAATTAAGATTTGTAAAACGTCCTGTTGTGTTAGTATTTTCGTTATTTAATGTGAAAGAATTTATATTATTAGCATCAGTTAATATTGTTAAACTTGCATTAGATTTTGAACATATTTCAGGTATAGTTTGTATTCTATACTTTGGTAATTCTGAAACATTTATTTTTTGTAGTATTTGCTGGCTACAAGTATTTTTTTCTAAATTGAATGAAATTATGTTTTCTCCTTGTTTTAAATCTGAAATAATATAAGTTGAATTAGACTTTTTACTAATTTTTAAATTTGTTTTATCCCAAATAGGTTCTAAATTAGGATTGTTTATATTTATTATTAAATCTTCATTTGGACAAATATTTTCTTTTGAAAAATTGACTTTTGCAAAATTATTATCTATAAAATTGATGCTAATGCTGTCTTTGATTTTATTATCAGAATTTAGTTCATTATAATATATGGTATATTTCCCAAAATTATTCGAGCTTATATTTATTCCTAATTTTGATTTGATTACCGTAATATCTTTTGGTAGTTGCAAAAAGTTTGTATTAGCATCAAAAATTATATCTATTGAATTACCGCATATTGTTGTATCATTTGTTTTAAAAATTATTTCATTTTGAATTTCCTTATTTTTAATATTTATGTTTTTGTCCAAATTATTTTGATTAATTATTGGTCTTGAATTATTTTGCGAATTGCTTGAAATATAATTGTCTGAATTATCATTTTTATGATTTTGTACTTTTTGGTTATTTTCTTTAGTATTATTTGTAATTTGATTTGTGGTTTCAGTTGTTTTTGTTTTGTTATTTATAAAATATATAGTTGTCAGACTTAGTACTAATATTGTTAAGCCAGCAATCATATGGTATTTATATGTACTGAAAAATCCTTTTGGTTTTGGATATTTAGCTCTAATTTTCAAAAACACCTCTTCCGAAGGAGTTTCTTGAAAATTCCTCAATTTATTTTTTAATATTTCATCAAATTTTTCCATCAAATCTATTTTTTATAAGTTCTTGTAAGATATCTCTGGCTTTTTTTAGCTGTGAACGACTTGTTTCTTCAGAAATTTGCAAGATTTTAGCAATTTCAGCATGTTTATAACCTTCAATTACAAATAAGTTAAATATAGTTTTATAACCTATTGGTAATTCGTTTACAATATTCATAATTTCTTTCGTTCGCATTTGACTTAAAACATCATAATCAAAATTTGTAGTTTTAATTTCAAAATCATCTACTGTTTCAGCCAAATACTTTTTCTTATTATGATAATAAGTAATCGCAGCATTTATTGTAAGCTTTCTTATCCAACCTTGAAAAGAACCTTTAAATTCGTAATCATTAATTTTGTTTAAAATTTTTATGAAACAATCTTGCAATAAATCTTCCGCTTCTTCTTTGTTTCTAGTATATCTTAAACAAATTCCGAAAATCATTGGCGAATATGTTTTATAAAGTTTATCAAAAGCTTTTTTTGATTTTTTTTGACATTGCCTTATAAGTTTTTCATTATCGTCCATTATTTTCTTTTATATAGACAAGATTAATGTCCAAAACGTTGCCTGAGTTTTTAATTATTTTTAAATTATTTTAAATTATTCCCGAATTAAATGCAAAGCTCCATGTAATTCGTAGTTTTTACCATCAAAACCTTGTGCTTTTATAGTGTAATAATACACGCCTGGAGCTGCTTTTGAACCACCACCAATATTTCCATCCCAGCCAGCTTCATAAGTTTCCCAA
>JALOAQ010000157.1 GCA_023228725.1 Bacteroidales bacterium
AGCGTTGCCGTTCCGACTGTTTCGATTGCCGATTTAAAGCAAGAAACTTTCGATTTCTTTCGCAAGCGAGGCATTCGCAGTCAGCGTTTAGACGAAACAATAATGCTTGATACAAATGAGCAGTTGCTTGACAACTTGCAACTTATCGAAAACGTATTGTTAAAACGAGCCACTATTTTACTTTTCCACCCCAAACCCGAAAAATTTGTAACAGGCTCGTATATCAAAATTGGTTTTTTTGAAACAAATACTGACTTACGTTTTCACGACGAAGTTCACGGCAACTTGTTTGAGCAAGTCGAAAAAACTATTGAATTGCTTTTTACAAAGTACATTAAGGCAATGATTAGTTATGATGGAATTTACCGTATCGAAACTTTTGAATATCCGAAAGAGGCTGTGCGTGAGGCGTTGCTCAATGCGGTTGCTCATAAGGATTATGCAAGCGGTTATCCCATTCAAATAAGCGTTTATACCGATAAACTAATGATTTGGAACGAAGGAACTTTGCCTGATAATTGGACGGTTGAGCGTTTGCTGACAAAGCACCCTTCAAAACCGTACAATCCCGATATTGCAAATGCGTTTTTCCGCAGTGGCTATGTCGAGGCGTGGGGACGAGGAATTGAAAAATTACAACTCAATGTGTTGAGGCAGGCTTGCCAACACCGATTTTCAATGTAGAGGGCAACGATTTTTGGACGATTTTCCGCAAAGACAGATATAACGAACAATCTTTGAGAGAATTAGGGTTGAATGAACGGCAAATTAAGGCGGTACTGTATGTGAAAGAAAAAGGTAAAATTACAAATAAAGAGTATCAAGAGTTAAATTCAGTGGCTAAACCTACTGCAACCAGAGATTTAGCAGAATTAGTTGAGAAATTCAGCATTTTCAAAAACACAGGAAAAGGTGCAGGAAGTTACTATGAAATAATTGGCTCATAATTGGCTCAATTGGCTCACGATTGGCTCATAATTGGCTCTTTTTGAATTGCAATATTGAATTTGCAAGCAATTACGAACAATTTATTTTAATTTTCAAAGGTGTTAGTGAATGCTGTTTATAACAATCCAAAACTATCCACTTATAATAACTGAAAGCTGACTATCAAGTTTTTTACATTTCTAAAAATTTAAATCTGTTTTCCGCTTGTTTTGTCATGATTTTTGCAATAAATAGCAAAAATCCCGCCAAAACCCCCACCTTCGTTTTCCATCCACAAATCGGTTCGAGTTTTAAAAGTCGGAGTTTTTTGATAAATGAAGTTAAGATAAAGCCTAAATTATAAAATTTTCAGCTAAATTATTTTTTAAAAAAAACATCAAAAACATTTGTTTTATAAAAAAAAAATAGTATTTTTGTAGGGAAATGTACGCAACAAACTAGCGTCTTATTTTTGGATATGGGTGTATAAGAGAGAGTTTGTGGCGTGTATAAATGAGTTGACTTTCACCAAAAAGAAACTAATTAATAAAATGAAAAAATAAAAACACCTTAAAATGAGAAATAAAGTTTTAATCAGTTTTATCATAATGGTATTTGCAACAGTTTTTAGTTGTAGAAATCCAAATAATGACAAGCCGGAAATTATTACAGAAAAAAAAACAATTCAAGAAAAATTAGACTTACAAATTCTTGATTCTTTACCAATTCCAGTTGGTACTTGCACTACTTGTTTTTTTGCTAAGAATGAGGAGGACTTTAATAAAAGGCATTATATCTGGATTGACAATTCAACTGGACTAGGGTATATGAAAATAAATGATAAATTAGTAGAGTTCGAAATTAATGATGGATTTGCGGATGATGAAAGTCGTAGCTGGTCGTCTAAAAATAATAAGTATGAGTTAGAAATGACTAAAGATGAAATCGCAAATAATGGTGAATTTATTGGAGGTGCATATATACCGTCTCAAATTTTTAAAGGATCAATTAAGATAAAATCAAATGGCGACTTCCATTATTTTGATATTTACGGTGAATGCGGGTGTTTAAAATAAATGTAATAAAATTCGCGAACAGCTAACAAGCGGTTTTAATGCAAGCAGGGCGAGCCGGCTCCAATTGAACTTTTTGCTATATTTTAATGCTGGTTCTTCGCATCTAACTTAGTGGCAAAAATCCCGCCAAAACCCCTACCTTTTTACTTTTGCAAAACCTAAAACCAACACCCCCTTCTAGATTCTACGTAAATTCCCAAATATAGTTTCGTTTATTGCCCTTCAATCGGTTCGAGTTTTAAAAGTCGAACCGATTTGATTTTATTGGTGTAGTAAACAATGAGGCTATATTGTTACAATATCAGTCCTTACTCAAATTTGTTGATTAAATTATCAATATCCATGGGTTTTATAATTAAGATGTATTCAGATACAAAAATGCTAAAACATTCGTAAATGCAAAATAATTATATTATTTAATTTATTATTATCTTTCTCTTATTCAACAAGATATCTATTTATATTAATAAAACAATAAAATAATTGGCGAATGTTATATAGTTTATATTTACGAATGTTGTATATTTGTTTCGTAAATAAAACGTTATACCCAAGTTTAAAAATTAAACAAATATATTATGCTCTAAATTTCTGCAAAAAAAATAAAAGGATTTCAAATAAGTTATTATATTGGTCAGACGCTAATATTTATAATAAATAGTCAAAAATAATATTTGGTCGGAATTGCTGAAACAGCGACCTAAAATTATTCTGAAAGTAAGCATAATTAAAAAAATAAAAAAGATGAAGAATTATTTTAAAGTTATTTGGTTTGGATTTGTAGTATTTGGCTTGTTTAGTCTAATGAGTTGTGACAGCGAAAATGAAACTATAAATGAGAACATTATCGACACTCAAAGTAATCAACTGATTGATGAATGCTTTTTGGTACGAGGAGATAGAGGAGAGTTGTTAGATTTACACATAGTAAGAAACGAGGACAATCAGGTTATAATAACAACCAGTCCTTCTGAACTTAAATCAACTGACGAAGACATCCCCGAATATATTGTTATTGCTAATAATGTAGAATTTATTGACAATACTTTCGTATTACCTGAAACAGAAGAGAATTATTGGGTTTTTGAGGTGACTTTAGGTGACCTAAATAATACAAAAGCAGCTCCTGGTGGCGGGACAATTGCAGCGGAATGTCATTGCTTGGCTCCTAGTGGAAATTGCAAAATAACATATACTATAATAAATAATAATGTTTTTACTGCACACTGCTTTAGCTCAATTGATACTCCTTGTTCTTCAAGTGGTGTAGGTAGTTGTGCTTGGACTCTACCAGAAGTAGTTATTAAGAAAACAGAAACAACCGAAAAAATCACTACTATTATTGTTCAATCTGATATTATTGATTATAATGGCTTATTATATGAATAGCCACATTAAGGATGGAGTAATAAGGATTTACTCCATCCTGTCATTTCTTATACTCCTAGTGCTTAACAATAATAGCTTTGCTCAGAACATAGATGGAGATACTTTATATTTCTATAAAGCTCAGGAGAAACTTGACAATTGCACATCAGGAATTATAAATTATAAACTAAATTATGTCACATCAAACTTCGAACTCTATTGGGACGTAGAATTATATTTCATCAGAAATAATAATAAGTTATTTTTCTATGTCAAACAACTTGAGGATACTATGGTAAGTGAATATGTTTTTTATAATGATACAATACTAATTTTTGCGGAATATGACAATAATACAACATATTTCAAAGAATACACCAACAACCCTTTCAACGGGAATATAAGGCGTGTTTTTACTTACTTGCTTGACGAGCATAATTTGACTAATTTTATTTCTTATGACCAAGTAAAACTATTTGACACAATATCGCCCCCAAGTAATGACAGCATCATTATTGGTTTAGCATCAGAATCTACAAAAGCGAATGGCTTAGATGGATATTACAACTCAAAAATTGTATTGAATA
The DNA here is from genome assembly GCA_023228725.1 of Bacteroidales bacterium. GTDB lineage: Bacteria > Bacteroidota > Bacteroidia > Bacteroidales > ML635J-15 > Bact-19. The sequence goes on from JALOAQ010000157.1 coordinate 3,959, forward strand.
AAAATAATTTCAATTTGATTTCATGCTTCAATGAAGTAGTAGCATATAAAGATAGCTCTCTTTTTCATAAATCATATAAAGAATACTTAATTGATACTATTTCTCTATATTATGATAAGAATCAAGATATTGAATTTATCATAAGTTCAAAATATGATGAGCTTAACAAAATAATTATACCCTGTTTAGAATTTGACAAAGAAGCTAATATTGAATCCACAAATAAAGAAATCCCTAAATATGCTTACGAATGGAAGCTTCCTCAAGTAAATGGTGACACTCTTTATTCTGATAGTATTAATTCCAAAATAATGGTTGTGGACTTCTATTATATGAGCTGTGCTCCGTGTATTCTGGCAATAAACGACCTAATAAAACTGGACAGTTTGTATAATGAAAATGAAGTGACTTTTATTGGAGCAAATGTTGTTGATAATGATACTTCTAAAATTAACACATTTTTACAAAAGAAAAACGTTAAGTATAGGAATATTATAAATGCAAAATCCTTATCAGACAAATATGGTTTTCATAGTTTTCCTCAAATTCTGATTATTGATACAGAAACCAATGAAATACTTTATCACTTTTCGGGCTATCGTTCAGATGAATTTAAACACTACAAAGACATTCTTAATACATTACTAGACGAATGATGATGTCATTGTGTTACGAGTTGATCTTGTTTATAAGTTCTGCAATTATTCTAGTTTGCAAAATTTGCTTTTTACCAACTTCTTACGTTCCCTAAAATGAAGGCAGCATCGAGAAATTCGGTAAAATCACCTGTTTTATTGTTTATTTTAATAAAAAAGAATCGGCTATTAAAATAGTGATAGAAACTGCTTATTTGCTATTAAAAACCAGGGTATAACAGCACCTAAATGTCATGCTGGGTTCATCGGTATCAGAAAGGGTATCGCTACTAATAACAATCGCCAAATTTAGATTTGTCGTTGTGTTAAAATTTGCGAAAATTATTCTTTTTAAAGTTAAAATACAATTAGTAAATTTGGCTCGTGGGAACTTTGACAGTGATATTTCATTGAAATCCCGCACAACACTTAGCTGCAACCGTTATGCACCATAAATTCAAAGAACAGAAATGATAAGAAAAATATTTACCCTATTGCTTATATTGACTGTGACTCTGACATTTTCGCAGACTGAAAATTATGAAAATATCTATTTCATAAA
>JALOAQ010000021.1 GCA_023228725.1 Bacteroidales bacterium
ACAAAAGTCTTTATTCAGTATAAACATTATTTTAATAATATGAATTTGAGGGCTAGTTTGAATTATTTGAATTTTGATATGAATAATGAAAGACTTGATATTCTTGGTTCATCACGCGATACGCTTTTTAAAGACAATGATACACTTTTAGTAGATAGTTTGAGTTTTAGAAAGTTTTATTATGATGTTTATTCTTATGATTTGAGACTTGGCTTGGAAGCTGCTTTTCCAAATAAAGGATATAGATTTTATTTAGGTTCCGGACTTATTTTAGGTTATCATTATTTGGGTGAGAATTATTATCATTATAAAAAATCTTATGAGGGTTATCCAAGTTTAAATGTAAATAATCCTATTCCTTTTTCTGAAATTGCAGGTTTTAGAAAAACACGATTTTTTAAAACAGGTCTAGATTTTACTGTTGGTGTTGATATTAATATTACGCCTAATTTTGTGATTTCTGTTCAATATGCCCCAGAATTAGTTTATTATCATAGAATTAGTGATGAGTTTTCGGATCCAGATAATTTTTTTGATGGCAAAAGTGTGTCAAATAGTTTGAACTTTGTTCCAGATTATATTGATTTGGTATTTAATATTAGGTTTTAGTTGTTAGTGTCATGTCCTGAAATAGGTTTACACCTTAAAATTAAAAAAGATATGACAAAACGTAAGAAAACAACAATTCGGTACAGTAATTGCTTCAAGCTACAAGTAGTAGAAGAAATCGAAAAGAATGGGTTAAGTATAGAAGAGTGTCGTCGCAAATATGACATAAGAGGCGGTGCAACAATTCAATCTTGGCTTCGTTTATTCGGTAAACAATATTTAATGAATAAAATGTATGACAAATGTGTCAACTTTTTTCAGGACAAGACATCTTCGCATTTCGCTTCGTTCAATGCTCGAAGATGACAACCACGAATTACACGAATTTACACTAATTTTTACTTCTTGCATTTCGCTACGCTCAAAACGAGAAGTTAAAAGTTGAAAGTGAAAAGTCGAAAGAGCTTCTCACATTTCGCCCACTAACAACTAAACTACACTATCGCTTTTTTAATTCTCACAAGTTTTTCTAATAAGCCGTCAAGCAAACTTAATTTTAACATATTAGCTCCGTCTGATAATGCGTTTTTTGGTTCCGGATGAGTTTCAATAAAAAGACCGTCTGCTCCAACTACAAGCCCAGCTTTTGCCATGTGCTCAATCATTTCGGGTTGACCACCTGTAACTCCGCTTGTTTGGTTTGGCTGTTGTAAACTATGAGTAACGTCAAGTACTACAGGGTAGCCAAAAGTTTTCATTATGGGGATACTACGAAAATCAATAACTAAATCTTGATAACCAAATGTAGTTCCACGTTCGCAAAGCATAATATTTTTATTACCTGTAGAAAGAATTTTTTCAGCCGCAAACTTCATAGAATCAGGCGATAAAAATTGACCTTTTTTTATATTTACAAATCTGCCTGTTTTCCCTGCAGCAAGCAATAAATCGGTTTGGCGACACAAAAAAGCCGGAATTTGAACTATATCTGCAAGTTGTGCAGCAATTTCAGCTTCTTCGGGAGAGTGAATATCTGTGCAAATATGTAAATTTAATTCTTGCTTTACTTTTGATAGAATTTCTAATGCTTTTTCATCGCCTAAGCTTGTGAATGAGCTTAGACTACTGCGATTGGCTTTTCTATACGATGATTTGAAAATTAATTGAATATTATGCTTTTTGCATAAATCTTTTAAAACTTTTGCAGTGTGTAAAGTAATTTCTTCATTTTCTACTACGCAAGGACCGGCAATTAAAAAAAAATGTGCCGAATTATCTAAAATTAAGTTTTCCACGTTAAATTAATTATGTTTTTACAAAAATATAAAATTATATCAGTTTTTAAATCTAAAATTTGATTAATTTTGTTGCAAAAAAAACAATGTATAGAATTTCTTTAGTTTCTTACTCAAATACTTTGCCTTTTAAAGAGGCTTTATATAATTCTGAATTTATTTTAAAAAATGCAATACTACAAGAACGCAATCCGGCTTTGTGTGCAGAAGATATTTTTACAGATAAAGCCGATATCTCATTAATGCCTATTGGTGCATTTCCTATTCCTAAAAATTTAAAAATTATAAGTGATTATTGTTTGGCTGCTAAAAATAAGGTTGAATCTGTGCTTTTAGTTTCTCAAAAAGAAAAAGAAAAAATAAAAACTGTAATTTTAGATTATCAATCACGAAGCTCTGTAAAATATATTAAAATTTTAGCTGAAAAATTTTGGAATTTAAACTATTTATATCAAAATGCAGAGGAAAATTTTTTAGATTTAATTGAAGGAGATACTGCTGCTGTTGTTATTGGAGATAGAGCTTTAAATATTAGAAATTCTGTGAAATTCAAATATGATATAGCCGAAGAATGGTTTAAATTTACAGGAAAACCTGCACTTTTTGCAGTTTGGATAGCAAATAATAAGGTTGATGAAAATTTTATTGCAGAATTTAATAAAGTTTTAAAATTTGGAGTGGAAAATAGAAAACAAATTGCTCATAATAATAAGCATTTATACAAAAATTTTGATTTAATTGATTATTTAACCAATTGCATGGATTATTATTATGATGAAAATAAACAAGAAAGTTTAAAATTATTTGAGCAACTTTATTCCGAAATTATTGGATAAAAACTATATTTGTAAATTCTATATAAAATTAATTTGAAATGAGAAAATTTTTTGGATTACTTGTAATTTTGGTTTTTTGGTTTAGTCATTTATCCGCCCAAAATAAGCTAAATCATTCTGATTGGAAAATGACACAGGCAAAAATGATGACAGAGGATAACAGATTTAAAGATGCAATTCAAATATATTCAGAATTGTATAAGGATTTTTCAGAAGATGCTTTTTTAAATTATAGGCTTGCTTTATGTAATTTTTCAATAAATAATTTTTTAGAAGCATTGAATTTTATTAAAATTGCCATTAAAAATTGTGATGAAAATTCATTATTAAATGATTTTTATTTCTTAAGCTCAAAAATTCATCATAGATTAAATCAATTTTCTGAAGCTAAGACCATGATTTCTAAAATTTCCTTGGATGATGATTCTGATTTGTTTGCAGAAATTAATTTTATTTTAAAACAAATTGATAATGCAATAAAATTATCAAAAACGCCGCTTGATTTAGAACCAAAAAATTGTGGTCCTCTTATTAATTCGGAATTTAATGAATTTTATCCTGTTTTTTCAGCTCAGTTAAACAAAATTTATTTTACAAGTGATAGAAATTATAAACAAGGACAAGAAATTAATGAAATTACAAAATTTTATAATTATTCAGTTTTTGAAAGTTTATTAAATGAAAAGAAGGAATTTGCTAAGCCTCAACTTGTTGATGAAATTTGGGCAGAAGGAAAAAACTTTATTTTAAATTCTGTTTCTGCAGGCGATCAAGTTTATTATTTATATAAAAATACTCCTGCTTTAAAAGATAATGGCAATATTTATACAGATACTCAAGATACTGAAGATGATTTTACTGATGCAGTTTTAATTGATGGAGATAGCTTAAATACTCGTTTTTATGAGGCTTCGGCAAGTTATGATTATTTGAATGACAAACTATATTTAGTTAGTAATAGAAAAGATAGAAATAAACAAAATTCAAGTGTTTTTATGTCTAAAATGTCTAAAAATAAATATTCAGAACCTAAAATTGTAAATGCTTTATCTTCAGATTTTAATGATAATTTTATTTATGTTCACCCAAACCAAACTTTTGCCGTAATTGCAAGTGATAATGATAAATCAATGGGTGGGTTTGATTTGTTTATAAGCATAAATATTAAAGGAAAATGGTCTGAACCTGAAAATATGGCTTATCCTTTTAATTCTTCAGGAAATGAAACTCAATTTACACTTTCTAATGATGGTAAAACTGCATATATAGCTTCTGACCGTGCAGGAGGATATGGTGGATATGATATTTATGAAGTGGATTTTGAAAAATATATTACAGAAAAACTATCTTATTTGCCGGCTTTAACTTATTATAAAATTGGAGTATTTAATGATGAAGCTGAAGAAATAACTGAAGCTATAGTGAAAATTAAAAGTAAAACAAAGCCTAAATTAAATATAAAAACTCAAACAAATTTAGAAGGATATTGTTATTTTAACTTAACTGATAATTCTGATTATATTATTGAAATAACTGCGAAAAATTATCAAAAATTAAGTGTAGAATTAAGTCCTGATACATCAGGCTATGTAGAAAAAGATTTTGAATTAATAAAAAAATAAAAATGAATTTGCAAATTAAGGAGTTTGAGTCTAAGTATTATGATGAGATGAATATTTTGTGGCAACTTACCGACATGGGAGGAGCTTATCGTGGTGATAATTTGGAAATTATTCATAATTCAATAAAAATGGGAGGGGCTTTATACCTTTTATTTGATAATGAAATTATGATAGGAACTTCGTGGATTACAAATGATGGCAGGAGGCTTTATTTACATCATTTTTGTATTCACCCCGATTATCAAGGCAAAGGACTTAGCAAATTATTGATGGATAAATCTATGGAATTTGCAAGAAAAGTCGGTTTGCAAATAAAATTAGAAGTGCATAGAGAAAATATTGTAGCTCGTAATCTTTATGATAAATATGCTTTTAAATATTTGGGAGATTACGATATTTTTATTGTGAGGGAATATTAATTTTATTTTGAGAAAACAAATTTTAAACTTAGCATATCCTGCAATTATAAGTAATATTACTGTACCTTTAGTTGGTTTAGTTGATATTGCTTTAGTTGGAAGACTGGGTTCTGCAGCTTATATTGGAGGCGTTGGTTTTGCAAGCATAGTTTTTTCTTTTATATATTCAGGTCTTGGTTTTTTAAGAATGAGTACTAATGGGCTTACAGCACAGGCTTATGGTGCTTCAAATTTTAGAGAAGCAAACTCAATTTTAGTTAGGGCTGTTATTTTAGGTGTTTTTAGTGGCTTACTCTTAATTGTTTTGCAAGTTCCTTTGGAAAAGCTTTTGATAAGCGTTTTTAACTCTTCGCCGGAATCTTTAAAATATGCTTCTGAATATTTTTATGTGAGAATTTATGCCACACCAGCAAGTCTTTCTGTAATAGCTTTTATGGGTTGGTTTGTTGGAATGCAAGATACAAAAACTCCAATGTGGCTTACTTTAATTATTAGCATAGCAAATATTGTTTTTAGTCTTTTATTTGTGGTTTATTTTCAAATGGGAATTAAAGGAGTAGCTCTTGGAACTGTTATTGCTCAATATTTAGGGCTTGTTTCTTCTATTTTATTTTATTTTAAAAAATATAAATCTTATTCTCTTTTTATAAACAAAAATTCAATTTTAAAATTTGATGAAATAAAACGATTTTTTAATATTAGTAAAGATATTTTTATACGTTCTATTTTGCTTACAGGAAGTTTTTTTCTATTTAATATTGTTTCCGCAGATTTTGGAGATGATATTTTAGCTTTAAATTCAGTAATGCTACAATTTTTGTGGTTTTTTGCCTATTTTGCAGATGGTTTTGCTAATGCAGGTGGTAGTATTGCAGGAAAATATAAAGGAGCTAAAAATTTAAAACTTCTAAATGAAACAATAAAAGAATCTTTGAGATTAGGGTTTCACGTAGCCATTGCTTTTACACTTATTTATGTGGTTTTTTCCAAGCAGTTTATAAATATTTTAACCGATAGTGCTAAGGTAATCATTCTTTTTGAAACTTATGGTTTTTGGGTTTGGTTAATTCCTTTAACTGGCTTTGCTGCTTTTATTTATGATGGAATTTATATTGGAATTACTGAATCAAAAATAATGAGGAATCTTATGATTTTCTCAATTTTAATTGTTTTTGTCCCACTTTTATTTATCGCAAAACTTTATCTTGGAAATCATGGAATGTGGGCAGTTTTAATTTTAATGCTTTTAACAAGAGGAATTGGGCTGAAAATTTATATTAAGAAAGCGGTGGAAATAAAGGAGTTAAAAGTTAAAAGTTGAAAGTCTATAAAGTCTGGAAAGTCGAAAAGTGCTTCTCGCATTTCGCCCTCTAACAACTAAATACTAAGCACTAACAACTAAATACTACATATATCTAATCCTTATTTCTACAGTTTTATGTTTTCCGCTGTCTAATTTGAATTTGAAGTTATCAAATTTGGGTTTTGACATGCCACTGTGATAATAATCGGAAAAACCAAAGCCTTCTTGTGGAATAAAAAACGAATAATCCATTTTTCCATTACTGTTCTCATCGTCTAATACGCAAACACCGTATGTGCCGACAGGAATATCATCAAAGTTTATAGTGATTTTACCGTTTTTTAAATCTTTTTTATTTATATACTTTTCAATTTTAGGATTTTCAACTTTATAGTCTTTTTCGCTTGTGAAAAAAGCTAAACGAATTTTACCAATAGTGTTTTTTATTCCTGTAATATTAAAAGTAATTTTTTGAGAATATGAAGCTGTGCTTAAAGCAAGCAATAAAATTAAAATAATGTTAAATTTTTTCATAATAATCAAATTTTACAACAAATTTACAAAAAAATATCTTATTAAAAGTTCAATACACAAAATCTGAACCAAATTTTTATGTTTATTTTTCTTTTTCAATCTTTTCTTTAAATTTTAAAGGACTAAATCCAGTAAATCTTTTAAATACTGTGAAGAATGTTGATTTACTGCTAAATCCTGCGTCATAGCCAATTCCTTCTATTGAAAATTCTCTTCCAGGAAAATTCAAATTTTTAATTACCTCGTTTACTCTGTATTCGTTTACCAAATGATAAAAATTCTTACCTAATTCCGTACTTAAAACTTCAGTAATATGATAAGGGGGAATGTTTAATTGTTCGCTAAACATTCTCATATTGAAGTCAGGATGTAAATATGGTTTGTTGTTTTCCATATGGGCAATGATAGATTCTTTAATCTCTAATTTTCTTTCCTCAGATAATGATGATTGCGAATATTTTTCTTTTTCCTTATCAGATGTTTTAGTCTCTTCAGAACCAGAGTTTCCATTTTCTAAATTAAGATATATTGCGCTTTGTCGTAAACCATAAAAACCTAAAATATAAATTAAAACTAATAAAGCAGAATAATTATATATATATTGTTTTAACCAAAAATTTGATAATCCTGCATTTAGACCTGCTATTAACATAGATAAAATTCCAAATAAATTATAAAATACTACTACAAATATTATCCATTTTAAATTTTTATCGTAATCAATATTTGAAAATTCCGTTTCTAATCGTTTTCTATGATAATACACCATCCTAGCACTACAAAAATTATATAAAAACCAAGAAATTACAGAAGCTACTGAAAAAGAATATCTAAACCAAGTTGTTGTATCGGATTCGAAAAAATCGTGTATAGAATATTTTTCTCGTAAAATATAAGCTCCTGATTCAAAAATAATAAATGGCAATAAGTGTAGGGTTTGTAACCATTTTAACTTAAACCCAGGTTTTGTTAATGATTTTATATATAGGTAAAATGCAGGATTAAAAAGTAAAAATGACGATGAAAGCAAAGGTTCGCCCCAAATTAATATATCTATACCACATGTGATAAATTCTATTGCTAAAAGAAATAGCCAAGCACTTAAAATCCTATCCTGAATTTCCGGTTTTTTCTTAGCAGCAATGATAATAGCAGCAAATAAACTTTGCGAAAATCCAACCCATATAATTGTAGAAACCATAAATTTAATAAAATTAATTCTTCAAATATCGTAAAAATAACGAATTGTTTTTAAAATTAGTGTGTTTTTTGTAAAAAGTTTTGAAAAAGACTTAACAAAAAAGTCCGACTTTTAAAAGTCGAACTTTTTTCTTGTCCAGATTTTAAAAGTCGAACCAAATAAATTTTGAACATATGTAAAATAGCCATATTTTTGACCAAAAAGTTTAACCAAATGGTTAATGGATAAAATGAAGAAAAAACTAAATATAGAAAATCATATAATTGAGATAGCCGCTGATGTTTTCGAAGAAAAAGGATTTGCCGGCGCTAGAATGCAACAAATTGCAGATCAAGCTAAAATAAATAAATCTTTATTACATTATTATTTCCGTTCTAAAGAAAAATTGTTTGAAAAAAGTTTTATAATTATTGCAAATAGAATTTTCGCAAAATTAGGACAAGCATTTAATTTTAGTGGTAGTATTTCAGAAAAAATCACTAATTTTTTGGAAAATAGCCAGTATATACTTTGGAAAAACAGAAACTTTTTAATTTTATTTATAAATGAGCTTAATCAAAACGAAGAATTGTTGAAAAAGTTGATGGATGAAATTAATATGTCGCAAGAGTTAAATATATTTTTATCCCAACTTAAAGAAGAACAGGAAAAAGGTATTTTAAGAAATGATGTAGAGCCTATTGTATTATTGGTTAATATTATTTCCCTCTCGGTTTTTCCATATGTAGGTAAGCCAATTATAAGTCAAATTGTTGAACAATTAAATTATGATTATGAAGATTATTTGGAAATTCATAAAAAACAAATAGCTCAGTTTATTATTAATAGTATAAAAAACCCAGATTATAAAGATTAAACAAAATGAAAATAATAATTTCTATAATATCGCTTTTAATTAGTTCAGTAATTTTTTCTCAAACATTAAGTTTAGACCAATGTTTGCAATTAGCTGAAGAAAATTATCCAATTATTGATAAGATTGAATTATTAAAGAAAAATCAAGAATTAAATAATAAAATTGCAAATATTGCTTATTATCCTTCTATAAGTGTAAACGCTAGTGCAACTTGGCAGAGCGATGTAACAAAAATTGAAATTGATAATCCTTGGTTTACTTCTTTTTTTCAAGATGCTTTTCCTGTTCTTAGTAAAGACCAGTATAAAATTTTTGCAGAATTTTCACAAGCAATTTGGGACGGAGGCGTTAATTTAGCTCAAAAAGAAATTGAAAAAGCAGTTATAGAAGCAGGTATTTCTCAAGTTGAATTAGAGCTTTTTAATCATAAAGAAAGATTAGTAAATATATTTTTTGCAGGACTTGGTTTACAAAAACAAAGCGAAATTTTGGATTTAAAAAAATGGCAATTAGAAGAAGTTATTTCTGAAATGCGTTCTTTGGTTGATAATCAGGTAGTTACTAAAACCCAGTTGGATGAATTATTAGCAGAGAAACTAATTTTGGAGCAAAAAATTATTGAAGTTCATTATGAAGAACAATATTACTTAAATATGCTAGGTGTATATTGTGCTAGCAAATTTGCTGAAAATACTAATCTTCTTGTCCCAACTCCACAATTAAATCTTGATAAAAATATTTCGCGACCAGAATTAACTTTATTTCAGTTGCAATCAAATCAGATTCAAGCTAATAAGCATTTAATAAAAAGTTCTAAAATGCCTCATATTTATGCTTTTGGACAAGCAGGTTACGGACGGCCGGGTTTAGATATGTTTAAAAATGATTTTTCGCCTTATGCAATTGTTGGAGCAAAAATTGTGTGGACTCCTTGGCAGTGGAATAAAACAAAATTCCAAACTCAAATATTAGACGTGAAATCAGGAATTATTGAAAATACTAAGGAAATTTTTATGATTAACCAAAATGCTGCTATACAAGCTCAATTTATGAAAATAGAAAAGCTAAGAGAAATTTCCAAAACTGATTTAGAAATATTGGAGCTAAGGGAAGCAATTACAAAAAACTATTTAGCCCAACTCAACGGTCAGGTAATTAGGTCAAGCGAATATTTAATTGTTTTAAATGAGGAAAATTCTCAAAGATTACAAAACGAACTTCATCAGTTGATCTTGTATGAAGCCATTGTAAAGTATAATTTATTAAAAGGAGAATTGTATAAAATGTCTAAGTTTTAAATTTAATTTTTATGAATATAAAAGATTGTTTTATTATTTTATTTGTTAGTATAGTTCTGTTTTCTTGCAACAGCTCTAATAAAAAAGCTGATGCTTATGGTAATTTTGAAGCTGTAGAAACAATAATTTCTGCTGAAGTTACCGGTAAATTATTAGAACTTGGTCTAAGTGAAGGCGATAACTTAGAAGTTGGGCAAACAGTTGGATTAATAGATACTGTTCAGCTTTATTTTCAGAAAAAACAATTATTGAGCAAAAAAAATGTTATTGAGTCTAATTTTAGTAATATAATTGCTCAAGTAGCTGTAATTGACGAGCAAATTTCTAGCTATGAAAATGAAAAGAAAAGAATAGAAAGCCTTGTTAAATCAGGTGCTGCAACAGGTAAACAGTTAGATGATTTAAAAGCTCAATTAAATATTTCTAATAAGCAAAAAGCTAGTGTAAAGTCGCAAAATTCCGCTCTTTTTTCTGAAACTGACGTAATTCAACAAAGTATAGCACAAATTGATGATATGATAGATAGAGCTGTAATAAAAAATCCTATGCAAGGTACTGTTCTTGAAAAGTATTCTAATCAATATGAAATTGTTGCAGCAGGAATGCCTTTATATAAAATTGCAAATTTAGAAGAGCTTGTTTTAAGAGCTTATGTTAGTGGTACTCAGCTTTCTGAAATAAAAATTGGACAAAATGTAGAAGTTCATATTGATGAAAGTAAAAATAAAAATTATTCATATCAAGGAAAAATTATTTGGATAGCATCAGAGGCTGAATTTACTCCAAAAATCATTCAAACTAAAGAAGAAAGAGTGAATTTGGTCTATGCTATTAAAGTGAAAGTTAAAAATGATGGCAAAATAAAAATTGGAATGCCCGGTGAAGTATATTTCAAAATCTCATAAAAATGTATGAAATAGAAATACACAATCTTTGTAAAAATTTTGGTAAAACTCCTGCCTTAGATAATTTAAACTTAGTAGTTAAAAAAAATGAATTTTATGGCTTGATTGGTCCTGATGGTGCCGGTAAAACTACATTAATGCGAATAATAACAAGTCTTCTTCTTCCTGATTCTGGGTATTTAAAAGTTGCTGGTCTTGACCCGGGCAAAGACTATAGAGAACTTAGGTTAAAATTAGGTTATATGCCTGGTAAATTTGCTTTGTACCAAGATTTAAGCATAGAAGAAAATTTGACTTTTTTTGCAACAGTTTTTGGAACTACAGTAAAGGAAAATTATAATTTAATAAAAAGTATTTATTCACAAATAGAGCCATTTAAAAATAGGCGTGCAGGTAAACTTTCAGGCGGAATGAAACAAAAGTTAGCTCTTTCTTGTGCTTTGGTACACAAACCGGAAATTTTAATTTTAGACGAACCTACAACAGGAGTTGATGCTGTTTCAAGACGGGAATTTTGGGAAATGCTAAACGAAATTAAATCTCATGGTATTACCATTGTTGTTTCTACGCCTTACCTCGAAGAAGCTGCTTTGTGTGATAATATTGCTTTGATGAATAAAGGAAAAATTATTAGCTCGGGAAGTCCTGAAGAGATTTCATCTACTTTCCCAGAAGATTTGTTTATTGTTGAAACAAAATATATCCCTCAAACTTTAAAAGTTTTACGCCAATTTCCAAACTTAATAAATGTAAACAGTTTTGGACACAGTCTTCATTTAGTTTTAAAAAAGAATACTGTTCAAACAAAAGAAATTGTAGATTTTATTGAAAATAAAGGGATTTCTAATATTAAAGTGAAAAAGGGAAAACCTGAGATTGAAGATAGTTTTATTTATTTTTCATCAAGTAATTTATAAATGACAGAGACAGAAGAAAATATTATTGAAGTAAAAAATCTTGTAAAGAAATTTGGAAACTTTACTGCAAACGATAATCTTTGCTTTGAAGTGAAAAAATCCGAAATATTTGGGTTTTTAGGTGCAAATGGTGCAGGAAAAACCACAGCAATTAAAATTCTTAGTGGCTTATTATTTCCTACTTCTGGAAAAGTAATGGTGGCAGGCTACGATGTTTATAAACATAGAAATATTATAAAAAAGAATATTGGTTATATGAGTCAGGGTTTTTCTCTTTATGAAGACCTTACTGTAAAAGAAAATATAGAATTTTATGCAGGAATTTACGGACTAAGATCTAAAGAAATAAAATTTAGATTTGCCGAACTTGTTGAAAAATTAGGTATTCAGGATATGCAAAAAGAGTTTGTAAAAAGTTTACCATTAGGTTGGAAACAAAAAATAGCCTTTTCAGTAGCAATTTTTCACAAACCAAAACTTGTTTTTTTAGATGAACCAACAAGTGGAGTTGACCCAATTACACGCCGACAATTCTGGGATTTAATTTATGAAGCCGTAGAAAATGATATAACAGTTTTTATAACAACACATTATCTTGACGAAGCCGAATATTGCGACAGAATATCAATTATGGTTGATGGGAGAATTGATGCATTAGGAACACCTGCTGAATTAAAACAAGAGTTTAATGCTAAAAATATGGATGAAGTATTTGTCAAGCTTGTAAGAAATAATAATTTGCAAAATGAATAGATTTACAGGATTTTTAAAAAAAGAATTTTTACATATCTTTAGAGATTTAAGAACAATGATGATTTTGTTTTTAATTCCTGTATTGCTTGTTTTAATATTTGGTTTTGTAATAAAAAATGAAATTAAAGATGCAAAAATCGCAATTTTAGATTTATCTCGTGATAATGCTAGCAAATCTATAAGTTCAAGATTAAGTGCATCAGAAGATATCATCGTTACAGAATATTTAAGCTCTTATTCTCAAATTGAAGAACAATTTCAAAAAAATCTTGTGAAAGCAATAGTAATTTTTGAAAATAATTTTGCCGAAAACTTGGTCAGAGAAAATAAAGCAAATGTTCAAATTATTTTAGATGCAAGCGATCCAAACACTGCTAGTTTGCTAAACTCTTATGTTAGTGTAATTATTAACAATTTTATTTCAGAAAAATTTTCGTTAAATAAAACTATTCCCTTAGAAATAGAACCTAGAATGTGGTTTAACGAAGAACAATCTTCATCTTATATGTATGTTCCAGGTACTATGGCTTTAATATTAATGGTTATCACTGCCTTGATGAGTTCGGTTTCTATAGTTAGAGAAAAAGAAATGGGAACTATGGAAATACTACTTATTTCTCCTTTAAAACCTTATCAAATAGTTTTAGGTAAGCTTGCACCATACGCAGTATTATCGGTTATAAACGCAGTTAGTATTATTTTGGTAGGATATTTTATTTTTAATATCCCTATTCTAGGGTCTTGGTTTACTTTAATACTTGTAAACTTTATTTTTATAACTATGGCTCTGTCTTTAGGACTGCTAATTTCAACTTTAACCAATAGACAAGAAACGGCGATGTTTATTTCCGTTTTTGTTTTACTATTACCAACAATGCTATTATCTGGTTTTATTTTTCCTCTTGAAAATATGCCAAATTTCTTACAATATTTAAGTTATATAGTACCTGCAAAATATTATCTAAATGCGATAAAAAGTATAATGTTAAAAGGACAAGGAATTTTATATTCATGGAAAGAAATTTCTGTACTTATTGGAATGACAATATTATTAATCGGCTTGAGTATTAAAAAATTTAAAATCAGATTAGAGTAATGAGAATATTATATAGATTAATACTTAAAGAATTTAAACAAATTTTTCGCAATAAAATAATGTTGCCGGTAATTTTTATTATTCCATTTATTCAAACAATAATTTTGGTTTATTCTGCAACTTTAGAATTAAAAAATTCCGACATTACTATTATTGACATGGATAAATCAATGATTTCGGCAAATTTAATTTCTAAATTTCAAGCTTCACCTTTTTTTAAAGTCGAACTAATGTCTTATAATGAAAAAGAAATTTCAGATGCTTTATTAAAAGATAAAACAAAAGCAATATTAATTATTCCAAAAGATTTTGAAAAAAACCTACGTTCAGGAATTCCTGTTAAAATCTTGTTAAACTTAAATGCAATTGACAGTCAAAGCTCAGGATTAATTAATATATATGTAGGGCAAACTGTATTAGGAATATTTAAAGATTTTAAACCATTTTTAAGTAAAATAGATTTAGAACAACAAATGCCAAAAGTTGATATCCGACCATCATATTGGTATAATCAAAATTTAAATTTCAAATTTTTCATGCTTCCTGGCATCTTAACTATTTTGGTCAGTATGATTGGAATATTTTTAACATCATTTAATATTGTACGCGAAAAAGAAATGGGAACTATTGAACAAATTAACGTAACTCCAATTGAAAAATGGCAATTTTTAACCGGCAAACTTTTACCTTTTGTACTTATTGGCATTTTTGATTTAACTATAGGGCTTTTATTTGGAATTTTTATGTTTGACTTGCCATTTGAAGGCAGTGTTTATACTATGTTTATTTTTACCATACTTTTTTTAATTGCCGGAATAGGAATAGGTTTATTAATTGCTGATTTTTCTAACACATTGCAGCAATCAATGTTTATGCTTTTATTTTTCTTTTTAATTTTTATTTTAATGGGCGGAACTTTTACAGCTGTAGAATCCATGCCTGATTGGGCACAAGCAATTAATGTTGTAAACCCAATGTATTATTATATGCGGGTAGTTCGCTCTATTTTGTTGAAAGGTTCAGGAGTCTTAGATTTAATAAAAGATTTTTGGGCTTTATTGGTTTATGGAATTACTACTGTTTTTGTTGCAGTTTGGGCTTATAGAAAAACTGTGTAAAATGCTTAATTATTATTGATAATTGAGATAATGAAAATCTAAGTAGTAAACAAAACCTAAAATAACTTATTTTAATAATTTTAGCACAAGTTGTTGAAAGCTTTAAACTTAGTAAATTTAATTTCTTTTTTTATAATATTTTTTGTATTATTGTTGAAATTTTGCAGTATGGAAGATTTTGATAATAAAGACTTAAAGCTTGCTGAAGAATATGTTTTATACACAAATAAAAATGTATTTTTAACAGGAAAAGCAGGTACCGGAAAAACAACTTTTTTAAAAAAAATAAAATCAATTAGTCCTAAACGCATGGTTGTAGTAGCCCCAACAGGTGTTGCTGCAATTAATGCAGGTGGTGTTACAATACATTCTTTTTTTCAATTACCATTTTCACCTTTTATACCTAACTATAATTCTGTATTTAGCGATTCTAAAAACGGAAAGTCTATTTATACTCATAAATTAAATAAAAATAAAATCAAACTTATTCAAAGTCTAGATTTGCTTGTAATTGATGAGATTAGCATGGTGCGTGCAGATTTATTGGATGCTATTGATGAAGTTTTGAGAAAATATCGATATAATGATAAAGCTTTTGGCGGAGTTCAATTATTAATGATTGGGGATTTGCACCAATTAGCACCTGTAGTAAAAGAGAATGAATGGCATATGGTAAGAGATTTTTATGATTCGGTTTTCTTTTTTAGCTCCATAGCATTAAAAAAAACAGACTTTGTTACTGTTGAATTAAAACATATTTACCGCCAATCTGATGAAGTTTTTATTTCCTTACTTGGTGAAATTAGAGAAAATAATGTCTCACAAAAATCTGTTGAACTTCTGAACTCACGCTATAAACCAGATTTCAACTTAAATGAAAATGAAGGCTATATTACATTAACAACTCATAATGCTTTTGCACAAGAAATTAATGATAAAAAATTAGCTCAAATACAACTTAGATATAAAAAATTTACCGCAAAAGTAAAAAATGATTTTCCTGAATATATGTATCCAACTGAAAATAAATTAGAACTTAAAGTTGGAGCACAAGTAATGTTTGTTAAAAACGATTCATCATATGAAAAATTATATTATAACGGAAAAATTGGTAGTGTTACAAAATTTGATAATGATTCAATTGTTGTTGAATGTGAAAATCAAGAAGAAATTTATGTAAAAACAGAAATTTGGGAAAATGTTAGATATATTTTAAATAGGGAAACCAAAGAAATTGAAGAAGAAGTTGTGGGCAGTTTTGAGCAATATCCCTTAAAATTAGCTTGGGCTATAACTGTTCATAAAAGTCAGGGGCTTACTTTCGAAAAAGCAATTATTGACGTAAATGCTGCTTTTGCTTTTGGGCAAGTTTATGTGGCCTTGAGCCGTTGTAAATCTTTAGAAGGCTTGGTATTAATTTCAAAAATTCCAAATTCAGCAATAAAAACAGATTCTACAATTTCAAAATTTAATAAAAATGCCAGCGAAAATGCACCAAATATTGAAAACTTACAAAATTCAAAACTAATTTATCAACAAAATTTAATATTAGAACAATTTGACTTTTTAAATCTTAAAAAAAGGTATTATACTGTTAGAAAAATTTATAATGAAAATATTTTAAGATTTGGAGAAGGTTTTGTCAAAATGTTTGATGAAATGACAGCGGAAGCACAAAACCAAATTTTTGATGTAAACGATAAGTTTATTCAACAATTAAAATATTTGTTTAATACTAATGAATTGCCAGAAAGTTCAGAACAAATTCTTGATAGAGTTTCTAAAGCTTCTAAATATTATATAGAAAAATTTAATTCAATTTTTATTTCAAAATTTACAAACTCATATTTTGATTGCGACAATAAAGATGTGAACAACGAAATGGACAAGGCTATAGAAAAATTAGAACTTGAACTTAGTTTAAAGTCTGCGCTAATGCAAGTTGCAATTAAAAAATTTGAAACTTTAAAATATTTACGGACTTTATCAGATACTGAAATTGATTTTAAACCAAAATTTAATAGAAAAACAATTTACTCATCAAATACTAATAATAGAAATCTATTTGCAGAATTAAACGCTTGGCGAAAATCTTTAGCCGAAGATTTAGGAATTGATGTTTATAAAATTTTACCATATAAAACCTTGCAAGAATTAGTAGAAAAATTACCTCAAAACTATGCTGAACTTGCTAAGATTAAAGGTCTTGGAAAAGTAAAAATTAAACAATTTGGAGATGATATTCTTGATATAATTGATGAATATTGTGAAGAAAACAATATAATAAGGGAAAAACCAAAAATTGAAGAACATGTTTCAAAAAAGAAAGCAAAAAAATCCCAGCAAGAAAAATTAATTAAAGAAACTAAAAAAGACACGAAAGCAATTAGTTTTGAATTGTTTAAGCAAGGTAAAACTATAGAAGAAATTGCAGAAGAAAGAGCTTTTGTAATATCAACAATTTTTGGACATTTAGCTCATTATGTTTTAAAAGGCGAATTAGAAATTACAGAACTCATTGAGCAGGAAAGACTTGATAAAATTATGGACTTTATTCAGCGAGAAGAAAAACGTAGTTTACGTGATTTAGTAGAAAACTCAAATTATGAATTTAATTATAACGAACTTAGGTTAATAATTGCTTACGAGGAAGTTAAGGATAAAAATTAAATTTTAGCTAATTTTAATATTTCTTTTTCTTTCAACTTCTTTAAGTAAAATTTTTCTTAATCTCATAGATTTTGGAGTAATTTCAATCAATTCATCATCAGCAATATATTCCATAGCTTCTTCTAAAGAAAATTTTACAGGAGGAGCAATTGCAACTTTTTCATCTGAACCTGCCGCTCTGACATTAGTTAGTTTTTTTGTTTTTGTAACATTAATACCTATATCATCATATCTTGTATTTTCACCAATAATTTGTCCTTCATAAATATCTTCACCAGGGTAAATAAAGAATTTTCCTCTGTCTTGTAATTTATCAATAGAATAGGGAATAGCAGTTCCAGTTTCTATGCTAATTAAAGATCCGTTTCTTTTAATTCCTAAATCACCTTTCCAAACTTCAAAACCTTGAAATCTATGTGCAATAACTGCCTCGCCTTCGGTTGCAGTTAAAATAATATTTCTAATTCCTATTAAAGCACGCGATGAGATGACAAAATCTAAAACTGCTCTATTATTTTTTACTTCTATATTTAAAATTTCGCCTTTACGCAAAGTAACAATTTCAATAACTTTCCCTGAAAAGCTATCTGGCACTTGAATTGTAAGATGTTCAACTGGTTCGCATTTTTGTCCATTAATTTCTTTAATAATAACTTGTGGTTGCCCTAGTTGTAGTTCAAAGCCTTCGCGTCTCATTGTTTCTACAAGTATTGATAAATGTAAAATACCTCTTCCATAAACCATGAATTTGTCAGCCGAGTTTGTTTCTTCAACTCTTAAGGCAAGGTTTTTTTCAGTTTCTTTAAATAATCTATCTCTTAACTGTCGCGAAGTAACAAATTTACCTTCTTTACCAAAAAATGGAGAATTATTACTTGCAAAAAGCATACTCATAGTTGGTTCATCAAGTTTTATAGGTTCTAAGGCTTCGGGGTCTATAAAACTACAAATTGTATCTCCAATATCAAAATTTTCTAAACCTAAAATTGCACAAATTTCGCCTGTTTGCACACTTGCTTTTGTTTTTTCTTTTGCTAGTCCTTCAAAAAGATAAATTTCCTTTATTATTGCTTTACTAATGCTAGAATCTGCTTTAATTATTGAAACTTTATCTCCGGCTCTTAATTCGCCTCTAGAAATTTTACCAATAGCAATTCTTCCTGTATATGAGGAATAATCTAAACTTGTAATTCTCATCTGCAAGCTACCAACAGGATATTTTGGCATTTTTATTGTGTCAATAATTACGTCTAATAAATAGCTTATATCATTAGTTGGATTTTTCCAATCGCTGGCCATCCATGATTGCTTTGCAGAGCCATAAACCGTTGGAAATTCAAGCTGTT
Organism: Bacteroidales bacterium; assembly: GCA_023228725.1. Taxonomy (GTDB): domain Bacteria; phylum Bacteroidota; class Bacteroidia; order Bacteroidales; family ML635J-15; genus Bact-19. The sequence continues at coordinate 18,719 of JALOAQ010000021.1, forward strand.
CTTCATTTGCGTCTAAGCTATACATTAAATCAAAAACTTTTTCGTTTGTAAGTTCAGGATTGCAATTTGCTTTATCGACTTTATTTATAACAACTATTGGTTTCAAGCCTAATTCTATTGCTTTTTGTAAAACGAATCTTGTTTGTGGCATTGGACCTTCGAAAGCATCTACAATCAACAAAACTCCGTCCGCCATATTAAGCACTCTTTCAACTTCACCACCAAAATCGCTATGTCCTGGCGTGTCAATTATATTAATTTTAACACCTTTATATCTTACCGAAACGTTTTTTGATAAAATAGTTATTCCTCTTTCCCTTTCTAACTCATTATTGTCTAATAATAATTCTCCAGGGTTTTGATTATCTCTAAAAAGTTTTACTTGATGTAATATTCTGTCAACTAAAGTGGTTTTCCCGTGGTCAACGTGTGCTATAATAGCAATGTTTCTAATATCTTCCATTAAAAAAAATAAGGCTGCAAAAGTAAAAAATAATTTTAAATCTGCTTTATTTTTAAAACTTTATTTTTGATATTTGCTATATAAATATCTTTTTATTTTTTGAGTAGGAGTTTTTTCAAAAGGAGTTTTTTGGATATTTATCGTTTTTATCGCAGAAACTTTATTAACTTTAGAATTTATATAAATTAATAAGTTTGCTTTAATTTCTTCTATTTTTAAATTAATATCTTCTTTAAAATTTTTGTATTTCGCTTCCACATCTTCCATATTAAGATGAACCAAAGCAACTAAACGCCCTTTTTCTTCAAGCACAACTGATTCTATAACAAATTCAAAATTATTAATAACGCTTTCAATTTCTTCAGGATATATATTTTCTCCACTTGAGCCAATAATAACATTTTTAATTCTGCCTTTTATAAAAACATATCCATTTTTATCAATTTTTGCAATATCTCCGGTTTTAAACCAACCCTCTTTTGTTAAAACTTGGTTTGTAGCTTCAATATCTTTATAATATCCTTTCATTACCGAATCGCCTTTAACCCAAATTTCTCCTTGATTAGTTTTTGGATTAATATCATGAAGTTTTACTTCAATTCCTTGAATTTTTGGTCCAGTAGAGTTTAATTTTATTGTGTCTGGAGTTAGGCCTGCAACTAAAGGAGAAGTTTCTGTTAAGCCGTAGCCAATAGCATAAGGAAATTTAGCTTCAATTAAAAATTTTTCTACAACTGAATCTAATTTAGCCCCTCCAATACCGAAAAATCGTAAATTTCCACCAAATTGTTGCATTAATTTTCTACCTGCAACAGAATTTAAAATTTTTCTAAATATAGGAATTTTATAAATTAGTCTTGTTATAAGCTTTGAATTAAAACTTGGTAAAATTTTATTTTTATAGATTTTTTCTATAATCAGTGGAACAGACAACATTATACTCGGTTTTACCTCTTGCATTGCAGGAATTAAAACTGCAGGAGTGGGTAATTTTCGCAAATAATAAATAGATGCACCATTTAACATTGGTAAAATCAAACCTAAAGTGTTTTCGTATGCGTGGGATAGGGGTAAAAAAGATAAGAATTTATCAGTTTCAAAAATAGGCATTAAAATTCCACTTTGCCTTGCGTTAAAGCAAATATTTTTATGAGTTAACATAACTCCTTTAGATTGACCTGTAGTTCCCGAAGTATATATTAATAATGCTAAATCTTCTTCATCAACATAATAATTTGTGGAACTAAGATAAGCTTTGTCCAAATTAAAATGAATATCTCCTCGAATTAAAGAAAAATCATTAGTTTTATAAATAGTTTCAAGAAAATCTGTTTCAATTTCTTCAACTTTATTTTTTAAAACTTCTGAAACAAATAAAATTTTTGCCTCAGAATGTTGTAAAATATTCTTAATTTCCTCTTTGCTAAAATCCGGTAATATTGGCACCAAAACAGCACCCATACTAACACTTGCAAAATAAATTATTGCCCAATTAGGCATATTATTAGATAATATTGCGATTTTGCTTTCCTTTTTTACACCAATTTTTTCTAAATTATAAATAATATTATCTATTTGAGTTTTTACTTCTGAATAGCTAAGTGCTTTTTCGTCAGAAAACCCAAGAAAAGGCTTGTTCCCAAATTTTGAAAATGAATTATTTAAAAAAGAAGGAATATTTAATTGTAAGTTCGCGTTCATTCAAAATATTTTGGTCGCAAGTATAATACAATTTTTGTTACAAAATATTATTAAACCGTATTTTATACATAAAGTTGTGAACACTTAAATATTTATTAACAAAAATATTTATTTACTTAACAAAGCAATTTACTTTTAATCAAGTTTTAATTTAATATAAGTTGTTGAATTTTAATAAGATAAACCATAAGTTTAAAAAAGATAAAAAAAACCTGAATATTATTTGGTGGATATAAATATCTGTTTTATATTTGCACCCGATTTAAGGATTGGTAGTTCAGTTGGTTAGAATACCGGCCTGTCACGCCGGGGGCCGCGGGTTCGAGTCCCGTCCAGTCCGCAAAAAGCTCATAATAATGGGCTTTTTTTGTTTAATAATAAATTTTAATAATTTCTTAAACCTTATTACAAAAAAAAACTTAACTTTGTAAAATTATAAATTAAAAATTTTAAAAATATGGAAACTCAACTTTATTTTGTTATTGGTGCTGTTCTATTATTATTTCTTATTGCAGGGATAAAAATTGTAAGACCAACTCACAGAGGACTTATCGAAAGATTAGGTAGGTATAAAAAATTTGCAAATCCCGGATTTCATTGGATTATTCCCGGAATTGATAAAATGTATAGGGTAAATATTACAGAACAAATGGTTGATGCACAACCCCAAGAAATTATTACTAATGACAATCTTAACGCAAGTGTTGATGCGCAAGTTTATTTTAAAGTAAATAATGATGAAGAAAGTGTAAAAAGCTCGCAGTACAACGTAAATAATTATCAATGGCAAATTGTTAATCTAGCTCGTACAACTTTAAGAAATATTATAGGTACGCTTACGCTAAAATCGGCTAATAGCGAAAGAGGTAAAATTAATGCAGAATTGCATAAAACTTTATGCGATGAAACCATATCTTGGGGAATTGATATTGTAAGAACAGAATTAAAACAAATTGATCCACCACGTGATGTGCAAGAAACAATGAATAAAGTTGTAAAAGCTGAAAATGAAAAAATTGCTGCTGTTGACTTTGCTACTGCTGCCGAAACTTCTGCTGATGGTACAAAACGTGCTAAAATTAAAGAAGCCGAAGGTGTAAAACAATCAAAAATTTTACACGCTGAAGGTCAAGCCGAAGCTATTAGATTAGTTAATGAAGCTGCTGATAAATATTTTGTTGGAAATGCACAACTTCTCAAAAAATTAGAAACTCTCGAAAGTTCACTTAAAGAAAATTCTAAAATTGTTATTCCTGAGGGAAGCGACTTAGTGAATATTATAGGCGAAATGGCCGGAGTTTTGCCATTAGAAAAGAAGAAAAATAAAGAATAAAATCAAAAAGCCGGTTAAAAATTTTAATCGGCTTTTTTTGAATCTGAACTCTTGACAATTTTAATCCAAAAATCTTATTTTAATATAGTTTTTCTAACTTTGTGAAAAATAATATTACTACAAATGAGGCAAAATTTTAAGCAAGAGTTTATAGATATAGTAAAAGATAGTTTTAATAATAATTCCTTTGTAAAACTAAGTTTATCAGCATATTTTGGAGAAGAGGAAAATCTTAAAAACATTTATTTAAAACCAATTTTAATAAAAAAAGAAAAGAAAATAAATTTTGTTTATCGTTATAAATCAAAAGACATAACAAAAAACCATAGTTTAGAGCAAAGTATTGATATTCTTGAAAAAATAATAGTTGATGAATTTAAAATTGCAAATTTATTTACTTTAAACTCTGATTATTTACTTGAATTAAGAGGAAAAAACAAATTAATGCTAAAAAGCTTTGAAGCAAGTATTAAAATCTTACCTTCTTTAAATCATGATAAAGCAAAAAACAGAAATTTATCACTTGGTTTGCATAAAAAATATTTGAATTTACTTGGAATTACGGATAAAACTGGAAAAGTTTCGGCTAAATCCCAAAATAAATTCAAACAAATAAATCATTATATTGAGATTTTAAGTCCCAAACTTAAAAATTTTGAAAAAAATAAAGTTCTTAAAATTGCTGATATGGGTTCAGGAAAAGGTTATTTGACTTTTGCTTTATATGATTATTTAATAAACGAATTAAAAGTAAATTGTGAAATAACAGGTATTGAATTTCGTTCAGATTTGGTTGAAAAATCAAATAAAATTGCAAATCAGTCAGGATTTGAAAATCTAAAATTCATACAAGGCGAAATTAATAAAATTGAAATTCAGGAATTAGATATTTTAATAGCTTTACATGCTTGCGATACAGCAACAGACGATGCAATTGTAAAAGGAATAAAAGCTAATGCAGATTTAATAGTTTTGGCTCCATGCTGTCAACATCAAATTCGGCAAGAAATGGAAGCTTCTAAGGTGAAAAATATTTTAAGTCCAATTTTAAAGCACGGTATTTTTTTAGAGAGACAAGCAGAGTTATTAACAGATGGAATAAGAAATTTAATTCTTCAATATTTTGGCTATTCAACAAAAACTATAGAATTTATTGCTGATGCACATACTCATAAAAATATTATGATAATTGCTGAAAAAAATGAGAAATCAATAAACAAAGAACTGATTTTGCAAGAAATTCATGAAATTAAAACTACGTTTGGGATTAAGTATCATTATTTGGAAGAATTACTTGAAATATCAGCTATATAAAGCAAAATCGCTGAAACTTACTAATCTGCCTTTTAAAAACTTAAATTTCTTTTTTAATTTTTCAATTAAGATATTACTTTTGTGAAAAATATTTTAAAATGATAAATTATATTATTTGGGATATCGGTCCCACGCTTATTGAAATAGGAAGTATTCAAATTAGAGCTTATAGTTTATTTTTTGCCTTAGGTTTTATTGTAAGTTATTTAATTATAAAAAAATATTATAAACAAGAAGGAGTGCCTGTTGCTGAATTAGATAGTTTAACTATTTGGGTTGTAGTTGGCGGTTTATTAGGTGCTCGATTAGGACATTGTATATTTTATGATTGGTCATATTATTCCAAAAATTTATTGGAAATACTTTTACCGGTTAGTTTTCATCCTGAATTTGAATTTATTGGTTATCAAGGACTTGCAAGTCATGGCGGAGCTATAGGAATAATTATTGCCCTTTTAATTTATTATAGAAAAACAACAAAAAAATCTTTCTTTTGGTTAATTGATAGAGTTGCTGTACCTACTGGTTTTGCAGGTGCTTTAATAAGATTGGGAAATTTATTTAATTCTGAAATTTATGGACATTCTACAGATTTAGCTTGGGGTTTTGTTTTTGTTCGCAATGGCGATACTCAGGCAAGTCATCCAACTCAATTGTATGAAGCATTTTTTTATATTATCACATCAATAATTTTAATGAGATTATATAAAACAGAAAGATTTAGAAATGCTAAAGGATTTTTGTTGGGAGTTTTCTTAATAATGGTTTTTACTGCTAGATTTTTTATTGAATTTCTTAAAGAAAATCAAGTAGCATTTGAAGATTCTATGAAAATAAATATGGGACAAATTTTAAGTATTCCTGCAATTTTAACTGGTATATTCTTAGTTATTAGGGCTTTAATACTTAGTAAAGAAAAATAAAAAAAACTACTTAAATATGTTAAAACAAACTTTTCTAACGCTTTTTGTGTTAGTATCTTTATTTAGCTTTTCTCAAACTTATCAGATTAATTACAAAAGCTATTCCAATGGTAAATATCAAGAAAAAGGAGATTTTTCTATGTTTTTTGACAATAATATTGTTTATCTATCTTCACAAACTGATAAAATTCAACAGTTTATAGATTTCAATAAAAAAGAAAATTCAAAAATAATGGAAATTGAAAATTGTTTATATCGTAATTCAATTTCTTTTACAGAACTTTCTAAGCCTGAGAAAATAGAAAATTCTTCTGAAAAAATTCTTGGTTATAATTGCAAATTAGCTGTTTATTATTCATTTTCAAATAAAATTGAAGTTTGGTTTACAAATACCGCAGTTGCATATGGTAGCCCTTATTCTGCTTTTATTCCGGATGAGAAATCTTTGGTTTTAAAAATTGTTATTAATGGAAACAGAGAAATTATTGCTTCTGAAATTAAAAAACTTAAAAAAGCAGAATTGCCTAAGTATGAATACGATAATTCTGTTAAAATTTCCGACTCAGAGTTTGAAGAAAAACTGATATTATCTCGTTTTACAAGAATAAATATTTTTGAAAATGAACAAATTAATTTTGATACAGATATTGCAAAAATCGATATAAAAGATGCAAAATCTAATCATGTTTACCATTTATCTAATGGTGGAATAGTTTTAAAGAAAGTTAAAATTGACCAATCTCTTAAAAATTATTATTGCTTTGCTGAATTAGATGTAAAATCAAATGGAGATGCTTATGATAGAACTGGTTCAGTTTTTATTTTGCCCGATAATGCTGATTTTTTTCCTATGTTAAAAGCTGTTTTTGGAGATAAATCCGATTTGCCTATTTTTAAAGATAAATTAGGTGAAAAATATCAAGGAATGATTGCTAAGCATGATTTTTTTCCACAAATAGAATTAATGCGTTTTTTTACTTCTTTTGGTGCTGGACATTTTAATGATTTACGAAAAATCAATAATTATCCTTGGTCAGAAAAAGTAACTTACAAACAAGAAATCACAAATCTTATTCCCGAAGAAGAAAATGTTTGGATAGGCGTATTTATTGGTAATTATGATAAAGGTGGACATATTGTGAATTTAAAATTAAATTTTTACCCTAGCTTTGAAGAATTTGAAGAAAATACTGAAAAATTTATTTTACCGCTTTTTAATACTGTAAATATTTTAGAAATGTCAGGTCAAAATTATGGTAAATTTTTTAAATCAGATACTTTGATTAGTGAATTTATAATTCCTGAAAATTTGGAAAATCCAATTTTATTATACACTTCAACTGGTCATGGAGGTTGGGGTGAGGGAGATGAGTTCTTGCCAAAACGAAATACAATTTTTATTGATGACGAGGAGGTTTATAATTTTATACCTTGGCGTTTTGACTGTGCAAGTTACAGATTTTTAAATCCTGCATCAGGTAATTTTTCAAATGGAATGTCTAGTAGTGATTTAAGTCGCTCTAATTGGTGCCCCGGAACTCTCACTAATCCTGAATATATTCCTTTGACTAATTTAAAACCTGGAAAACATAGCATAAAAGTTATAATTAACCAAGGTGAGGACCAAGGTTCAAGTTTTTCGCATTGGTCAGTGTCAGGTAATATTGTTGGACGAAAAATAACTAAGGATTGAGAATTAAGAATGGCTTAGTCTTCAAAACTTCTGTTCAACTTATTAAATAAGTTAACCCAAAAAATTAAAAAGTGGTTAGTGGTTAATAGTGGTTAGTATTTAGTTGTTAGTGGGCGAAATGCGAGAAGCACTTTTAACTTTTCACTTTCAATTTTTAACTCTTAATAGGTGGACAGTTTTGGATTATTATATACAAGCGAAATGCGAGAAGCAAAAATTCGTGTAAATTCGTGCAATTCGTGGTTGCTATCTTCGAGTTTTGAGCGTAGCGAAATGCGAGAAGCACTTTCGACTTTACAGACTTTCCACTTTAAGGTGTAAACCTATTTCAGGACATGCCAATAATAAAACTTAACTATTAATTTTTTGGTTTAGGTTCTGATACTTTCACTATAATTTTGTTTCCTTGAAATTCAGTATCGTTAAGTTGTTTTACAGCTTCATCAACTTCGTCTTGGGTATTAAACTCAACAAAACCATAGCGTTTTGAATTTCCGGTTTGTTTGTCAAAAATGACTTTTGCGGAAATAACATTTCCGAACTTTGAAAATAATAATTCTAAATCTTCTTTCTTAGTAGAAGGATGTAAATTTGCAATAAAAATATTCATAAAATAAAATTTAGATAAACAATAAACATAATGCTTAATTTTTACAAAAATATAAATAAATTTTGAAATAAACAAATAATTTGTTGTTTTTTTGAAAAAACTGAATATTAATTGTTGTCTAACAACTTTACTAGTCTGTCTTTTAAATCTATAATATTTTTTCTATATAAAGCTCCAAGTGCTTTTTTGAAATTCTTTTTAGAAATACCAAAAGTTCTATAAATTTCTTCTGGCTCTGATTTATCGTTAATATTCATTTTGCCATCATGTTTTTTTAAATATTCAATTATTTGTTGTTCAAATTTTGAAATATCAGAGGCATCATTTTTAAATAAACGTAAATCTATTTTATTGTCTTCTCTAATTTTTTTAATTATAGCTTTTGTTGTTTCTCCTTGTTTAAGTTCTCCAAAAACTTCGTTACTATATAATAATCCTTGGTATTTATTTTCAACAATTGCATTGTATCCCAAAGGAGATTTATTTATAATAATAATACTAACTTCGTCATTTTCAGCTAAATCCGGCACTTGTTCACTTATAAACTTTTCTATTTTTGCTGATGCTACAAGTCTGTTTGTTTTTTTGTCTAAATAAATAAAAACTGTATAATATTTATTTATTTCCATTTTAGTTTTTTGTTCTGCAAAAGGGCAAAAAATATCTTTTTCAAGCCCAAAATCCATAAAAACTCCATGTTGGGTAATTGCTACAACTTTTAATCTTGCAAATTCGTTTACTTGTGCATAAGCACTGCCAATAAAAGCTTTAACAGTATTTTCATTTTCGGGATAAATAAAGACCTCTACCTCTTGATCTTTTTTATATTTAATAATTAAGTCATTATTTTCAGCCTGTATTTCTCCAAAATCTTCTGTTTCAAAAATTATAATATCAGCTTTTACTTCGGCAATTTTTAATTTTACATTTTTTCCTAAAATATCCATTTTAATTTTCTTTAATTTTCTTTAAAACCTCTTCTTGTACGCCTGAGGGCAAGGCAGAGTAATTATAAAATTCCATAGAATAATTTGCTCTACCTGAGCTAATATTTCTAAGTTGTGTAGTATATGCAAACATTTCCATTAAAGGCACAAGGGCAGTAATTTTTTGCGAACCTTTTCTATATCTTCTCATAGATTCCACCTTAGCTCTTTTTCTATTCAAATTACCCACAATATCGCCTATATATTCATCTGGAGTATTTACTTCAATTTTCATTATTGGTTCTAGTAAAATTGGTTTAGCTTTTTGAAAACCTTGTTTAAAACATATTTCACCACATATTTGAAAAGCCATATCTGAAGAATCAACAGGGTGGTAGCTTCCGTCCACTAAAACAACTTTTACGTTTACAATTGGAAAACCGGCTAGAACACCTTTATCAATAGCTTTTCTAACTCCTTTATCCACAGATGGAATATATTCGTTAGGAATAACTCCGCCTTTAATCATATCAACATATTCATATTCATCTTCTTTGTAAGGTTCTATTCTCATAACTGTATGAGCAAACTGACCTTTACCACCACTTTGTTTTACATGTTTATAATTAGATTCTACTGCTTCGGTGATAGTTTCGCGGTATGCAACAGAAGGCTCTCCAATTTCTACATCTAATTTAAATTCTTCTTTTAGTCTTTCTATCATAATCTCAAGATGAAGTTCTCCCATTCCTGCTATTATTGTTTCTTCTGTTTCTGAATCATAACGAGCTTTAAAAGACGGGTCTTCATTAACTAATTTAGCTAGAGCCTCACCAAGTTTATCTTTTTCTTTATTTGATTTTGCTTGAATTTTTAATTCTATTACTGACATTGGGATATGAATATTTTCCAAAATAATAGGATTTTCCCCATCGCATAAAGTATCGCCTGTTTTGGTGTGTTTTAATTGCACTAAAGCAACAATTTCTCCAGGTCCTGCTTCTTTAATTTCCTCTCTTTCTTTGGCTTTTATTCTAAAAATTCTGCCTATTCTTTCATATTTTTGTTTTGAAGAATTATAAACTTGCATTCCACTTGTTAATTTTCCTGAAAAAATACGGATAAAAGTTTGCTGACCCACATACGGGTCGTTAATAAGTTTAAAAGCTAAAGCAGCAAAAACTTCGTTTGGAGAAGGAATACGCGTATGAGTTTTTTCGGTATCACTAACAGAATTACCAACAATTGCACTAATATCTGTTGGTGAAGGCAGATAATCAACTACAGCATCAAGCAACAATTGAATGCCGATATTTTTATAAGCTGCACCACAAAAAACAGGAGTTATCAACATATTTAAACTAGCTTTGCGTGTAGCTTTCATAATCAAATTAGCAGAAACTTCTTGTTCATCTAAAAACAATTCTGCTATTTCATCATCAAAATCTGCTAATTTTTCTATAATAAAGTTTCTAGCTTCGTCAACATTTTCAAGATATTCCGCAGGAATTGGATTTTCTTTTCTAATATTATTTTCAAAAGTATAAGCTATTTTATTTACTAAATCTATTGTGCCAATAAAACTGTCTTCAATCCCCATAGGTAATTGCAAAGGCAGAGCATTAGCATCTAAATACTTATTCATTTGTCTAAGTACTTCTTTAAAATTTGCCCCTGTTCTGTCTAATTTATTTATAAAAGCAATTCTAGGCACTTTGTATCTATCTGCTTGATTCCAAACAGTTTCGCTTTGAGGTTCTACTCCACCAACAGCACAAAAAACAGCTATCATACCATCAATAACCCTCAAAGAGCGTTCTACCTCAACTGTAAAGTCAATATGCCCCGGAGTATCTATTAAATTAATTTGATAATCATTCCACTTGCAAGTTACAGCAGCCGAAGCTATGGTAATTCCACGCTCTTGCTCTTGTTTCATAAAATCCATTGTAGCTTGACCATCATGAGTTTCGCCAAGTTTAC
>JALOAQ010000022.1 GCA_023228725.1 Bacteroidales bacterium
ACAAAACAGTGGATTTTTCAACGAACTTGACGGAGGTCGTATTCAACAACTTGTTTCAAATGAATTATTTAGCCATTTTGTGCTAGGATTCCAAAAGGTGAGAACTTTCGATAAAATCGCTATATGGAAGACTTGGTTCAGGGATAAATTGCCTGCATTTGTTGAAGGTTCAGATTGTAAAAATATAGAAGAAATAGGAAGACCACACCTGCAAAGTGGCGAAGCCAAAACAACATATGTAAAGATTGGTGATTTTAACTTTGAAGCATTAAGATATGCTCTAACAGATTTCAACTATCGTGTTAAGCATAACTCAAAACCCGAAATAAAAAACTCTTACATCAAATCCATTGCTTTTGAGGGGGGATTATTAGGCGAAACAAAAATCGATTTTTCGCCCGAACTTAATACACTCATAGGAATTAGAGGAAGCGGAAAATCTTCTATTTTAGAAATTTTGCGCTACACATTGGGCATTCCGTTATCGCCTATTACCGTTGACCCAAGATACAAGGAGGGTTTGATTGAAAATGTTTTGAGAAGTGGCGGAAAAGCAATCCTAACTATTGTAAACAAGCAAAAAGAAGAATACCGTATCGAAAAAATTTACGGACAAAAAGAAGATATTTACAAAGGAGATGTTTTGCAAGCAGGCATTTCTGTAAATGCTGTGTTTGACTATCCTGTTTATTTCGGACAAAAAGATTTATCAAACAAAGATGTGGATTTTGAAGCTGATTTAATTCAACGCTTAGTAGGAACTCGTTTAAAAGATATTCAATCAAAGATTGAACAAAAGAAAAGAGAAGTTGGAAATATTATTTCTGAAATTAAAAAACTTCGCAACCTAAATGAGTTGAAAAAAGAAACAGAAATTGTCATAAAAAACGCAGAGCACCAACTTAAATTTTTTAGAGAAAAAGGAGTCGAAGATAAATTAAAGCAACAAACACTCTTTGATTCTGATGTTTCCAAATTGTCGCAATCGGAAGGTTCGGTAAGAAGCTATTTGAATGAATTACAATCGCTAATTGCTAATCACGATTACTTTTTTCAACAAGAAATTTCAGGTTCAGAAGCAAACCAAGTTTTTTTTGACGAAGCAAAGAATTTGTTGAGAGAATTAAAATCAGAATTTGAAAAGTTAAAAACTATTCAAAAAAACTCTGTCCAATTTCAAGAAAAATACAAAGAACTCATTGGAAAAATTAATGTAAAAAAGGAAGGATTGAAAGAAGAATTTGCCAAAATCAAAAGAGAAATCGGCACGGATACTATCAACCCCGACAATTTTCTTAGCTTGAACAGGCAAATAAATACTTCAAGATTGAAATTGTTGGAAATTGACAAATCTGAAAAGAAAAGAAAAAAATGGAAAGATGAATTGTCGAACAAATTAGTAGAACTTGATAATCTTTGGTTAGAGGAATATCGACTCTTGAAAAATGAAGTAAACCGAATAAACGAGACAGAAAGCAAACTTTCTATTGTTGTTGAGTTTAAAGGCAGACGAGATAAATTTATTGACAAGATGAAACAAATTTTCAGAGGTTCGGGCATTCGCGAAACCGCATATCAAGAAGTTGAAGATAACTACAAAGATTTTATTCAGATATACAAAGACAGTAGTAAACTCAATACTATTTTGAATGAAAATCAAGTTGTAGATTTTAAGAGGAGGTTTAACGAAAATTTGGAAGATTTACTCACTTTTAAAGTAGATAATAAAATTGTTATCCAATACAATGGAAAGTCGTTAGACAAACATTCTTTGGGACAAAGGGCTTCGGCATTAATACTGTTTTTGTTGGCACAAAAAGAAAATGATGTTTTGATAATTGACCAGCCCGAAGATGATTTAGATAACCAAACTATCTATGATGAAGTCATCAAAGAATTAAAAAAGATAAAAGGCAATATGCAGTTTATTTTTGCAACTCATAATGCAAATATCCCTGTACTTGGCGACAGTGAAAAAGTAGTAGCTTGCAGTTATGATGAAAAGAAAATAACGCTTCATTCGGGTTCTATCGACCATCATCAAACACAACGATATGTTGTTGATATTATGGAAGGGGGAGATGAAGCATTTAGCCGTAGAAAAAACATTTACAGTATTTGGAACATTGAAAAATTGAGAACAAAATGAACGCAATAGAACTATTAGATATCATAAGCTCAGGCGAAACAAGCAGAGTTCAATTTAAAAAAGAAATGGATAATGACGATTCGATTGCAGCTGAATTGATTGCTTTTTCCAACTCAAAAGGCGGAGTGATTTTGTTTGGAATCGAAGATAAAAAGGGAACAGTATTAGGTCTAGATTATCAGAAGTTGCAATCTTATAATAACAGAATTGCAACAATCGCCAATGATAAAGTAAAACCACAAATTTTTCTTTTTACAGAAGTTGTGTCAATTCCTACAGAAACTGATGAAAAGAAAATTTTGCTTGTAGAAGTTTCAGAGGGAATTGCAAAGCCTTACAAAGATAAAAACGGTGCAATTTGGATAAAACAGGGTTCTGATAAAAGAAGATTAACCGACAATAATGAGCAAATAAGGCTATTTCAACAAAGTGGTATCTTGTATTTAGATGAAATGATTGTTCCGCAAACTTCTGTTGACGACATCAACTTTTCAAAAGTAGAAGAATATGTTAAGGCAATTCAGAAAAGAGAAACAGATGAAAAAACCGAAATTTCAGAAACCTTATTAACTAACTTAAATATCTTAAAAGATAGACGCTTGACTTTGGGTGGATTGTTGTTTTTTGCAAATAATCCACAAAAATACAGACCTGCATTTTGTGTAAAAGCCATTTCGTTTTTTGGAAATAGTATTGGTAGCACAGACTATCGAAGCAATCAAGATATAGAAGGAACAATTCCTGAAATTTTTGAAGAAACAATGAGATTTTTTACGACCAATCTACATCATATACAAGCAGGACAAAATTTTAATTCAGTAGGACAACTTGAGGTTTCAAAAATAGCATTAGAAGAACTACTTCAAAATGCCTTGGTACACAGAGATTATTCAAAAAATTCGCCTGTTCGTGTAATGATTTTTGATGACAGAATTGAAATTGTAAGTCCGGGTTCCTTGCCAAACAGTCTTAGTGTTGAAAATATAAAGATGGGAAATGCGACTGTGCGAAATAACCTACTAGTTTCGTATTGTTCAAAATTAATGATTTATCGTGGTTTTGGTTCAGGTATTACCCGTTCGTTAGCAGCACAACCCAATATAGAATTGATTAATGATACTGACGGAGAACAATTTCGTGTTATCATTCCAAGGCCTGAAAAAAAGTGAAATTTCTAAAAATGAAAGGGAATAACGAGAAAATATAAATTTACCCCACAAATAATCTAAAAAGTTGTATTTTAGTGGTTTAATATTTTTTATATTTTTGTAAATTATATATAATGAAAATTCACTTGAAAATTTTTAATATAATACTATTTTTTCTGTTAGTTTACACTAATTATGTTTATTCACAAGACTCACATACAAGTTGGATAAATTATAACCAGCAATATTATAAAATTCAACTTAGTCAAGACGGATTGTATCGTATTCCTTATGCAAATTTACTACAAGCCGGAATTCCTGTTGATAATATTGACCCTCGTTGGATACAAATATTTTTTCAAGGTCAAGAGCAATATATTTACATTCATAACGAAGGCACATCCGGGATATTTGATCCAAATTCTTATATTGAATTTTATGGTAAAAGAAATAAATCAAAATTAGACTTAGGTTTTTATGATGATCCAGATAATTGCGTAAATCCTGATTATAGTATGCACAGCGACACTTCTGCATATTTTTTGACTTGGAATACATCTATAAACAATAAGAGGTTTAAAAATGTTTCTCAAAATAATTTTGAAGATTATTCTGTTCATGCTCAAGAATATTGTTATAAAAATATTAGGAATAATTACACATCAGCCTTTTATTGGGGTTCAACTCAAAATTTATTTTCAAAAGGTGAAGGTTGGTTTGATAATGCTGTTATTAACGAAGAAACTCCAAGAATAAAAAATATAAATATTCCAAATTTTTATTCCGGAAATATTGATACATATTTTGAAATTGCTGTGGCGGGAGTGCCTGCAAGTGCCGTAAGCTCAAGCGTTCCACATCATTTAAAACTAGAGTTTCTTGATGAAATTAGAATTGATGAAACTTATACAGGTTACGAATTTGTAAGGAAAAATATTGTTTTAAAATCTTCTCTTCTTACAAATAATATTAGCTTTAAATTTACTTCTAATGATATTACCCAAACTAATATAGCTGATAGAAATGCCGTTTCATATATAAATATAAAATATCCACATACTTGGAATTTTGAAAATCAAAATTATTTTGAATTTTATCTACCAAAAAACAATTCAGCTGAAAAAGATTATTTGGAAATTACAAACTTCAATACTTCTTCAGCTGTAATTTTGTATGATTTAACAAATTATGAAAGAATTTCTCTTATAAATGATGAATCTATTTTAAAAACACTTGTAAATTATTCTGATACAGAAAGATTTTTAGCCTTAACAAATAAAACAGGTGTGAAATCTGTTGATAAAATTTCAAAAATTGGAAATGGAAATAAATTTATAGATTACGAGACACAAATTAAAAATGCAAATTTTATTATAATTACTCATTCGTCTTTATGGGCTGCTGCACAAGAATATGCAAATTACCGCAGTTCAACAGGATATGATATTGCATTAATTGATATTGACCAATTGTACAATCAATACGCTTGGGGAGTAAATAAACATCCTGCTGCAATAAGAAATTTTCTAAAAACCTTATTTGATTATTCCGATATGGAAAGATATGTGTTTTTAATTGGAAAATCAATACATACGCGTACAATTCGCAATTCTCCGGCTAATTATAAAGAATGTTTGGTGCCATCAGCAGGAAATCCATCAAGTGATAATATTTTTACTCTAAATTTTAAAGACAATAATTATTATCCAATATATCCAATTGGAAGATTAGCGGCTTATAATCAAGATAATGTAAAGGAATATTTAAAAAAAATAATGCAATACGAATCTGCTCCAACAGAAGAATGGATGAAAACAGTTTTACATTTTGGAGGAGGTATGAATGTTAATGAACAATCCGCTTTTGCAGGATATTTGAATAATTATAAAAATATTATTGAAGATACATTATTTGGAGGAAAAGTAAGTACTTTTTTGAAAAATTCTTCAGAACCAATACAAATAACACAATCAGATTCTATTACAAATTTAATAAATAATGGAGCCACAATTTTAACATTTTTCGGACATGCCCATGCAGGCGGTTTCGACCAAAACATTGATTTGCCACAAAATTATAATAATACTGGAAAATATCCATTTATTATTGCAAATTCATGTTTTGCAGGCGACATACATCTTAGAGATCAAGGAAGTATAAGTGAAATATGGATAAATGAAAAACAAAAAGGAGCAATAGCATTTCTCGCCTCAATAGGAGATGGTATAGCATCATATTTGAATATTTATTCAACAGAATTATATAAAAATATTGCTTATAAAGATTATAACAAACCTCTTGGTCTGCAAATTAAAAATACAATTAAAAATATTATAGAAAATTATCCGCAAAACACATATTTAGAAGTTACTTGCCACGAAACTGCCCTGCATGGAGACCCAGCTTTAGTTATTAATTCTCATGAAAAACCAGATTTAACAATTACAGCAGATTTAATAAAATTTAATCCTCAAGAAATTACTACACTTGTTGATAGCTTTGAGCTTAGAATTGTGATTAAAAATATTGGTAAAGCAACGAGTAACACATTTTTACTTTCTATAAACAGAACATTACCAAACGGAAGTGTTAGTGAGTATAATATTCCTATCTATGGTTGTAATTATAAAGATACTGTTTATATTAATTTGCTTGTAAATAGGTTAGTCGGACCGGGATTAAATAAATTGCACTTATTTGTTGATTCAGGAAACCAAATTGATGAGCTAAACGAAAATAATAATCAAGTAAATATTAATTTTTTAATAAAAACTGCTGATTTATTCCCAATTTATCCTTATAATTATTCAATTATTCCTTCAAAAAATGCAAGTTTAATTGCTTCTACAGGAGATCCATTTTTAAGTTCAATAAATTATCTTTTTCAAATTGATAGCACAGATTTATTTAATAGCCCCATACTTCAAACCAAAACAATTAATTCTTCGGGGGGAATAGTAAAATGGGATTTGCCTTTCGAACTTGTGGAAAACAGAGTTTATTTTTGGCGAATTGCTCACGAACATGCAAACTCAGATAGTGTTTTTTGGAAAGAATCTTCTTTTGTATATATTGAAGGTGAAGAAGGTTGGTCCCAAGCTCATTTTTTTCAATATAAAGAAAATGATTTTTTGTTTTTGGACTATGACCGGCCTGCCCGAAAATTAAAATATGTAAATTATCCAAAAAAACTTCATTGCCACAATCAAGGTAATTATGCTGAAAATGGCTTTACAATAGTTAGGTGGACGCTTGATAATTCTTATAATAATGGTTTGGGTGCAAATGGAAATTGTGGAACAGCAGATGCAATCTTAGTAGTTGTAATCGACCCCGAAACAATTTTAGCTTGGCCCTCAGACTATCAACATTTTGGACATAGAAATTACCCTAAATGTTTTTCCAGTGCTCAAGAAAACTATTATTTTAGTTTTAGCACCGACCAAGTGAGCTTAGATTCTATGAATAATATGATTAATAATTATGTGCCGGATGCACATTATTTGCTAATATATTCATGGGGAAATGGAAATTTTTCTAACTGGCCTACACAATTAAAACAAACATTTTATGATTTAGGTTCCTTGCAAATTGATAATGTAGCTGACGGAAATCCTTACATATTTTTTACAAAAAAAGGCACAATATCTTCAACAACTGAAACTTATGGCACATTTCCTTTAGCCAAAATTGATTTATATGTTGATTTATACAGAGATTTTGACAATGGAAATATGAAAAGTGTGAAAATTGGTCCAGCAGCAGAATGGAAATCTTTTAATTGGGAATACTTTTCACTTGAAAACCCTGAGCAAGATTCTGTAAATATAAAAGTTTTTGGAATTGATAATTTTGGTAACGAAACCCAGGTAATGTCGCCAATTAATCCAGATAATTTTGAAATTTTTCAACTTCAAGATTCAATAAATTATCAAGAATTTCCTAATTTAAAATTAGAATTTTATAGTAAAGATGAAATAAATAAAACTTCGGCACAACTTGAAAAATGGCAATTAAAGTTTAAAGGAGTTCCTGAAACGGCAATTGACCCAAAATTTGGATTTTATTTTTGTTGCGACACTATTCAAGAAGGAGATGATTTTAAATTTTCTATTGCAACAAAAAATATTAGCGACTTAGATATGGATTCCTTAGATGTGATTTATTGGGTTCAAAATGCTGATAATGAGACAATTCATACTAAAAGAAAAAAGCTTAGACCTCACCCTGCCCAAGATATTTTAATTGATACTTTTAGTTATTCAAGTTTGGGAATGAAAGGAATGTATTCGGTTTGGGTAGAATTTAATCCAATAAATCCGCAAACCGGAATTTATTATCAAGCCGAGCAACACCATTTTAATAATATTGCAAATAAATATTTTTTTGTACAAAATGATAATATAAATCCTTTGTTAGATGTGAGTTTTGACGGTAGGTATATTATGAATGGAGAAATTATTTCTGCAAAACCCGAAATTTTAATTAAACTTAAAGATGAAAATAAATATTTAGCTCTAAACGATACTTCTTTATTTAGAATTTATATAAGCGAATTAAATACAGGAGTAGAAAAACGGATTTATTTTGGTTTACAAGAAAATCCAGAAGAATCAATAGAGTGGACACCCGCAATTTTGCCAGATAATTCATGCGAAATATTATATAAACCAATTTTTAAAAATGATGGAATATATAAATTAAGAGTTCAAGCTGTTGATGTTTCAGGAAATGAATCAGGTAAAAATGACTATATTATTGAATTTGAAATAGTAAATAAACCTACAATTACACATTTATTAAATTATCCTAATCCTTTTTCAAGTTCAACGCGTTTTGTTTTTGAACTTACAGGAAGCGAAATTCCTGATGAATTAAGAATAGATATTTTTACTATTACAGGAACACTAGTAAAAACAATTTTCTTAGAAGAATTTGGTAGCATACGCATTGGAAAAAATATTAGCGAATACGCTTGGGACGGCAAAGATATGTATGGCGACCAGCTCGCAAATGGAGTGTATTTTTATCAAGTAAGCATTAAATTAAATGGAAAAGATATTGAATTAAGAAATACAGAAGCAGATAAATATTTTAAAAAAGAAATTGGAAAAATGTATTTGTTAAGATAAGAAATTAAGAAAAAAAGAAAATGAATTTTAAAGATTTAAGAGTTTCCAAACCATTATTAAACGCCTTAGAAGATTTGGATTATGTTTATCCAACGCCAATTCAACAAAAAAGTTTTAGAAGAATTAGCTCAGGAATCGATCTTATTGGAATTGCAAAAACAGGTACAGGTAAAACTTTAGCTTATCTCTTGCCAATTTTGAGCCAATTAGAATATTCTACGCAAAAACAACCCAGAATACTTATTGTTGTTCCTACGCGTGAACTTGTTACCCAAGTATGCGAAGAAGCCGAAAAAATTGCTAAATATAAAAGCCTAAGAATAAAAGGAGTTTTTGGTGGAGCTAATATAAATACTCAAAAAGATTATGTTTTTGACCAAGGAGCTGATATTTTAGTGGGAACACCGGGCAGACTTTACGATATTGCCGTTACCGGAATTATTAGGTTTAGCAATATTAAAAAAATTGTAATTGATGAGGTTGACGAAATGTTATCTTTAGGATTTAGGCCACAATTAGAGCAAATTTTTGAAATGCTTCCCAAAAAACGTCAGCATTTAATGTTTTCTTCAACTTTAAGCGAAGATGTAGAAGAGTTTATTAAGTCATATTTTAATTCGCCAGAAAAAATAGAAGTTGATTTAGAGTCAACGCCTGTTGAAAAAATTAAACAAATATTTTTTCCTGTACAAAATTTTAGTACGAAAATTGAATTTCTAAAAGTATTAATTTCTCCAAAAGATGAGTTTGTTAAAAATTTGATTTTTGTTGCCGATAAAAAACAAGCAGATTTAGTCTTTGACAAGTTAAGTGCTGAGTATGACGATATTGGAATAATTCATTCTAATAAATCTCAAAATTATAGGTTTAATACAATTAAAAATTTTGAAAAAAAGAAAATACGTTCTCTTATAGCCACTGATATTGTTGCCCGTGGATTAGATTTTTCTGATATCAGCCATGTTATAAACTTTTCTGTTCCTGAAAAGGCTTCAGACTATATTCACAGAATTGGCAGGACTGCAAGAGCTGGAAAGACAGGAGTTTCAATTTTAATGTATTCGCCTTACGAGGAAAAATCTTTTGAAGAAATCAAACAAATTGCAGGCGAAAATATTATTGAAGAAAACATTCCTAAAACTATTCCTGAAATTAAAACTTTATTAGAATTTGAAAAGCCATCTTTCACGCATAAACAAATTACAAAAGCACCTGATATTACAAAAGGCGGCGGTGCTTATCATGAAAAAAGAAATATAAAAACTAAACAAAAAACTAAGAGAAGGAGGTAGGATTTTGAGGATTGGGGGTGGTGATGTCCTGACGAATTATTGCCGTAAATTTTAAAACGTAGCGGTTAATCCGCCTGAAGCAAAACGACTTGTTAGTTGCAGGGACTATTACTTTTTTACTCTTTAATAATAATGTCTAAAATATAATTACTGACTCCCACTTGATATAAACTTGAAAGCATTTCGTAATAGTCATTTTTATCATATTTATTTATCTCTGATAAGTATGAAATTAAATTTAAAGTATGAAAATACAAGTCGCCGTCTAAAATTTCTATTATCAAACTAACATCTGTAAAATCTAGTGGGTCAATTTTGTAGTTAGCACCTTCGGATATTAGTCTATTACATTCAATACCGTTCCCGATTTCTGCTGCATTAATTAAGTCTAAATCTATTTTTCTAAACCCTGTTTTTAAAGCATCTTTAATGTCTTCTTCATCAAGATATCCTTCGTTATCAAAAAGAAAATGTCGTAGATATCTATAGGAAGAAAAATCCTTAATCTCAAAGTTATTAATTTCAAACTTTGAACAAATCCAGTCTAAACATTCTATAACTTGATAATAATATTTTTGCGGATTAATACATTTTTTAGATATTAATTCTTTTTTTGCGTTGTGAATTTCTGTACAAATATTATCAGTTTCAAAGTATTCGTAAAACCCAAACGCCGCCCAATTAAGAATATCAAGAATTGAAATGTTAATATAATTTTGGTCCCAAAACAAATCGTAATCCTTTCTAGGAGTAGGGATACTTATTAAGAGATCTTTTTCACTTTGAATCAGCTCCTTCAAACTTGATAAGTCAGCATAAAATGTTGCTTTAAATTTGTCCATTTAGGCTTGTGTTATTTAGTTGATATTCTGGTGGTTTTCTTGTAGGTAACATTTTTACAGTTTGCCGAAGTGACGGATTTTTAGCACAAAAGTTCAATAGAGTACTTCACCGGCTCTATTGTCAATTTTTTTGTTGTGCGTTCGTATTTCATTCTTTAAATTCTTTCTTCAATTCGATATTGATTTTGGCAAGTGGTTTTTTAAATGCTGGTTCAAGTTTCAACATACTTTCTGTCATATATCTCGACATTTCTTCCCAATCATCTCTTTCATAAAGATTTACATTTAAAAGTTCTTGTTTAATCCTGCAAGCCTTTTTATCGTCTAATCTTTCCCATTCAAGTTTTCCCGTTTCTTGTTCAATCGTTTCCTTATATTCAAATAGTTTGTCAAAAATAAACTTGTTTTCTTCAGCTACACTTCTAGACATATAAACTTCAGTCCGTGCATAGTTTTTTGAAATTGTAAAATTAAATCCCACACCACTCAAACCTGAACCTGCAGAAAGCCAATTGTCTTTCGATGGACTGATATTACTGAATAAGTTTGATTTTGTATTGAATTTTTGCAAATGTTGTTTCCAAAAGTCCATTCGTACTTGATAACGTCCTTTAAGCTCATCCTGCGTACTTTGTTCTTCTTGTGCTTTTTCAGCCATTCTTATTGTATATTCTTCGGCTTCCTTGACAGGAATAATCTGCTTAATGTCTAAAAATATTTGGTCGTCAAAAGAGTACGGTGTTGCTTTAAAACACTGGATTTTTAAATTGTATTTTGTAAGTAGCCACATTACCGTTGAAGTTACTTCTTTTCGATAGTTTCCTGAAACAAGGATAATTCTTTGATTTTGGTTTAATTGAATTTCTCCAAAGTCTTCTGCATTTAAAAATTCAGAAATATTTTGCTCACTATTTTCACTTGAACCATTTCTTACTAAGTACGCTTGATAAATATCTTTTATTTGTTGTTTTGACAAGCTCGAACAGTATGAAGCATATTTTAGAACTTGCCAAGTTACATTTCGTCCGCTATCATCTAATTTATTTTCTATAATTACAAGATTTCCTTGTTTGTCAATAGCAAGTAAATCCAATCGTTCTCTTGTATCGTCAAAACCATCAAATTCTTTTTGAATAAAAAGTAGATCT
The DNA here is from genome assembly GCA_023228725.1 of Bacteroidales bacterium. Classification (GTDB taxonomy): domain Bacteria; phylum Bacteroidota; class Bacteroidia; order Bacteroidales; family ML635J-15; genus Bact-19. The sequence goes on from JALOAQ010000022.1 coordinate 11,712, forward strand.
TCGCCAAAAGCATCAGGATTATGTTCTAACCATTCTTGAAGGTGTTCTCTCTCCTTGAAGCCTAATTCTGAGAAGCTACAAGACTTAATCTGGGTTATTCTATTTTTATCTTTATTAACTACGAACATTCGTTTTCTCTGTTTTAATTATATGATGCACAACTCTCTTATACGCTCTAAACTCTCCCTTATACACCCCAATCCTTAAATGCTCTACTAGTTTATTGCGTATTATTTTACAAAGCTACTAATTATTTTTATATAGCAAATGTTTTAACTGTTTTTCTTAAAAATACTTAGCTAAAGTTTTTTATAATTTAGATTTTATCCTAATTTCATTTCCCAATAAACTCCGACTTTTAAAACTCGAACCGATTTTAGCCTAGCGAAAACGAGACTTTATAATAATAATAGTTTTGTTCGACTCCTTCAGAGTCGCGGCTTGAGATTTCATTAATAACCAGAGGTTGCCACCTACGGCTATTTAAATTCGACCACTTCGTGGTCTTTTTGAATGAAATTTCTTTACAGCTTCATTTGATTTTTGTGCTTACTGCATATTTTCAAAACCTTAAATATTTTATCTTGACTATTTTATACACAAAGTTTAAAATATTTTACTACTTTTACCGCACTAAACATGTTTTTAATAAAAAAAATTGTGGTTTTTTATCAACAGTTTTTTTGCTTAAAATTAAAATATAATAATTCTATTTTATCATTTCTCTAAACTCTTCTTCACTAATAATTTTAATATTTAATTTTTTAGCTTTTTCAAGTTTCGCAGGTCCAATATTTTCGCCGGCAATAAACAAATCAGTATTTTTGGAAATTGAGCTTACATTTTTTCCAGCATGTTTTTCAATTACAGATTTAATTTCATCACGGGAATAATTTTTAAAACTACCTGAAATAATTATTGACATTCCTTGCAGCTTGTTGCTAAGTAGTTTATTTTCAACCTCCTGCGTTTCAAATTGTAAGCCTACATTCATTAAATCTGCAATAAGTTTTATATGTTCTTTATTGTCAAAATACTCAATAATGCTTTCTGCTATTTTTTCACCAATCTCATCAACTTGCATTAATTCCTCTTTACTAGCTTTAGAAAGATTTAAAATATTTTTAAATGCTTTAGCTAAAATTTTGGCAACAGTTTCTCCCACAAATCTAATTCCAAGTGCAAAAAGCAATCTATCAAAACTTACTTCTTTTGACTTTTCAATGCTATTTATAATATTATCCGCAGATTTTTCTGCCATTCTGTCCAAAGGTAAAATATCTTCTTTTTTAAGTTTATACAAATCTGCAATAGACCTAACTAAGCCGGTTTCATAAAATAAAGCTACTGTTTCTTCTCCAATATTTTCAATGTTCATGGCTTTACGAGAAATAAAGTGTTCTATTTTTCCTTTTATTTGTGGTGGACAATGGTCAGAATTAGGACAAAAGTGCCTAGCTTCGCCTTCAGGTCTGATTAATTCAGTGCCACACTCAGGACAATGAGAAATAAATTGAGTTGGTTGTGAGTTTTCATTTCGAGATTCTATACCAACAATTTTAGGAATTATCTCACCTCCTTTTTCCACAAAAACCATATCATTCACTCTTATATCTAAAATTGCAATTTGGTCGGCATTATGAAGTGATGCACGTTTTACAATAGTTCCAGCTAATTGCACAGGCTCAAGATTTGCTACAGGAGTAATTGCACCTGTTCTACCTACTTGATAATCAATGCTTAAAAGTTTTGTGCTAACTTGCTCTGCTTTAAATTTATAAGAAATTGCCCAACGTGGAGATTTAGCAGTAAAACCCATAATTTCTTGCTGTGCAAAAGAATTAACTTTAATCACAATTCCGTCAATATCGTAAGGCAAGTTTTTTCTCTCTTTGTCCCAAAACTTAATAAAATCATGAACTTCTGAAATATTTTTACACAATTTGCTATGTTCTGAAGTTTTAAATCCCCATAATTTTAAGTTTTGTAAACTTTCCCAATGAGTATTAGCTGATAGTTTTTTACCCATCATATAATAAAAATAACAATCTAAATTACGTTTAGCCACTTCGCGGGAATCTAACATTTTTATAGAACCTGAAGTCGCATTTCTAGGGTTTGCAAATGGTGATTCTCCATTTTCTTCTCTAATTTTATTCAAATTATCAAAAACCTTATGAGGCATAATTATCTCGCCACGTATTTCAAATTTATCTGGAATATTTTCACCCGAAATTGACAAAGGAATACTTCTAATGGTTTTTATATTTTCACTAACATCATCACCTTGAGTGCCATCACCGCGGGTTACAGCTTTTGAATATTTTAAATTTTCATAACTTACTGAAATAGAAGCCCCATCAAACTTTAGTTCGCAAACATATTCAGGCTCAGTTTCAATTTCCTTAACAATACGATTATGAAAATCATTCAATTCACTTTCAGAATATGTGTTTCCTAAAGATAACATTGGAAATTCGTGAGTAAGAGTTTTAAAAACATTGGAAATATCACTTCCTACTCTTTGACTTGGGCTGTCGCTTTGTTTAAATTCAGGAAATTTGCTTTCTAAATCTATCAGCTCCGCCAAAAGTTTGTCAAATTCAAAATCGCTGATACTTGGGTTATTCAACACATAATAATTGTGATTATGTTTATTTAATTCCTCGCTAAGTTTTTTAATTCTAAGTTCAATATTATCCATAGTTTTAATTTTAGTTTTTACAAATATAAGAAATCTAAAATATGATTGCAATTTTTAATTAACTTAGTAGCTTAAAATTTTAATATGAAAAAACTATATTTTTTTACGGTTTTACTATGCTTTACAAGTATTCTATCAGTATTAATTTCATGCTCAGAAAATAAAAAACCGCAAAAAAAAGAAAAAGAACAATCTTTGGAGGTGGAAAATATCAAAAATTCCGAAAATGTTTTACTTGATTTTTTTGAATTATCAAAAAATAAAGATTACGAGACTTGCTATACTTATTTTTCCGATTCTTTGAAAGACAGGATTGAAAAGAATAGTTTTATTAAAATTATGGAAAAGAGAAATACAGAACATCCTAATTTTGATAGTATTAGCGTTTATTTTACTCAAATTACGTCAACAGAAGCAGGTGATATTTACACCTTTTATTCTAGAATTTTTTCAAAATCCGAATTAGTTTTTTATGAGAAAATCAGTGTTTTTTATGAGGCAAATTTGCCAAAAATTTTAGATTACGATTATTCAGAAAACATTTATTATACTGTAAAAATGGCAAATACCCCAAATTCAGATTTACAAATATTTTTACAAAACACTTATGAAACTGCAAATAGTGGGAATGCAGAAAAATTTTATTCAATAATAGATACTGCCGTCAAAGAGCAAATTAATTATTCTAAATTTGAGCTTGGTTTTAACAAAGTAAAATTAAAATACAAGGCAAATAGCTCATTTTCTGTAAAATCAATTTGGACAGAAATTTTACAAAATGTTCCTGTTCTAAATATTGTTGTTGAAGCTTCAAATTACAATGGAGATAAGTTTTTGGATAAAATTTTAATTTCAGATAGAAATGGAAAATATTATATCGCAGATATAGATAGAGATGATTTTGAAAGGGCTGAATTGCTAAAAATTGAGCGACCTTCGGATTCAGAATTAAGTAAATTTGCCGAATTTACTGCCGAATTTTATGAATTTTTGAAAACTTCAAATTTTTATGAAATTATGAAAATGATTGATAGAAGTGTTTTTGTAAATAATGACTATGAAATAGTTAAATCTTCATTTCTACAAAGAGAACAACATTATGGCAGACCTAAAACTCTAAAAAACACTTTAGTAAAAGCTTATTCTTTAGGAACAAAAACTATAGTAGAATTTAATTTTGATGTAGAAAACACAAATGGCATAATTTCTTACGAAAAGATCCAAATTTCTAAAACTCCCGAAAATAAGTTCAGTGTTTTTTCTTATGATTATAGGGCAGAAAGATTTTAAGCAATTCTTTTTGAACAATTTTTCAGCAATTAAGAATTAACAATTTATTTTTTTAATTTTTCTCCATTTTCATAATTGTCTTCGCCTATTAGGTTTCCTTTATCATCATAAAAATACCACACTCCATCTGCGAGGTCGTTTTTATAACTTTTTGTGTATCTCAGTTTTCCATTTTCATAAAACACATTACTTTTTCCTTGTTTCAATCCATTTTCATAAAAACCAGTACTCCACACAACTCCATTTTCGTAATATGCTATCCACTCTCCTTCTCTTAAATCATTAACAAGCAATCCTTCCATAAACAAATTTCCATTATCGTAATATTGTTTTTCGTAAACTTTTTGTTCTTCTATTTTATCAACAAAATGCACTTTTAATGGGTTTTCATTCTCAAAAGTTTCAATTATTTTCACATCAGTAATTTTTGCTAATGTATCGTGCTTTACAACAAAATTAGCATCTGTTTGATCGCTTGATTGCTTAGATATATTATCTTTATTTTCATTATTCTTACAAGAAACCAAGCATAGAATTGCAAGGCTAAAGCTAAATGAGGCAATAATTTTAAGTGTTTTCATATTTTTTAAATTTAAAACCGACAAATATAAAATAAAATCCACAGTTTTCAAGGGGTTTTCTTTATGAATTTCAAGAACTTAAAATTAATTAACAATAATTCTTTAAAAATTTTCTTATTTCTTAACAAATTGTATCTTTGCCATGAAATTAAAATACAGGTTTTACTTATAATTTAATTATGTTAAAGCAAACGACTATTTCAAAAGAAGTTAAAATTGAGGGACTAGGTTTACATTTTGGGAAATTAGCTAATCTTTTGATAAAGCCTGCCAAACCTAATACAGGTTATGTTTTTATAAGAACAGATATTGAGAACCAGCCTAAAATTCAAGCTGTTGCCGAAAATGTAATTGATACAGCTAGAGGCACAACTATAGGTAAAGACGGAATTAGCGTCAGTACAATAGAGCACTTATTAGCAACAACTTACGCACTTGGTATTGATAATGTTGTTTTTGAAATTGATGGACCGGAAGTGCCAATTTTAGACGGAAGTGCTAAGTGTTTTGTTGAAGCTTATAAAAACACAGAAATTATTGAGCAAGATGCAGAACGCATAGTTTACAATATTCAAGAAAATTTATCTTTTGTTGATGAAGAGAAAGCTATAGATATTTCTGTTTATCCCGACAAAACATATAAACTACAAATTCTTGTAGATTATAAATCAGATATTTTATCAAATCAATATGCTGTTTTAAATAGTTTAGATGATTTTAAAAATGAAGTTGCTATTTGCAGAACTTTTGTGTTTTTAAGTGAATTAGAGCCATTATTAAAACAAGATTTAATTAAAGGCGGAGCTCTTGATAATGCAATTGTAATAGTAGATAAGGAATATAGTCAAGAAGAGTTTGACCGTTTAGCAAAATTATTTAACCAGCCAAGCGTTTCCGTTCAGTCTTCAGGTGTTTTAAATAATTTAAAATTACAATTTAATAATGAGCCTGCACGACATAAACTTTTAGATTTAATTGGAGATTTAGCATTAACAGGTTATAGATTTAATGCAAATATAATTGCAAGTCGCTCGGGTCATTATGGCAATATTAATATTGCAAAAATTATTCGCCAACATATTACCGAGCTTAAAAAAAACTTGGCAAAGGCAAATATTCCAATTTATAATCCGGATGACAAAGCACTAATGGATGTAATTCGTATCAAGGAATTTTTACCTCATCGTTTTCCATTTTTGTTAGTTGATAAAATATTATCTTTAAGCGAAACCGAGGTAGTTGGAGTAAAATGTGTTACTAATGATGAAAACTTTTTTCAAGGTCATTTCCCTGATGAACCTGTAATGCCCGGTGTTTTACAAGTCGAAGCTATGGCTCAAACAGGTGGAATATTAGTTTTATCTACAGTTCCTGATCCTGAAAATTATCTTACATTTTTCTTAAAAATTGATAATGTAAAGTTTAGACGAAAGGTAGTACCTGGAGATGTTTTGGTAATGAAACTAAACTTATTAGAAGATATTCGCCGGGGAATAGCTCATATGCAAGGCAAGGCTTATGTTGGCACAGAACTTGTATGCGAAGCAGAGATGTATGCACAAATTGTTAAACCAAATTAAATATGGCTATGAATCAACCTCTTTCTTTTGTTCATTCGGCTGCAAAAATTGCAAATAATGTTGTGATTGAGCCTTTTGTTACAATTCATAAAAATGTTGAAATAGGAGAAGGAACTTGGATAGGTTCCAATGTTACAATTATGGAAGGTTCTCGAATTGGTAATAATTGTAAAATTTTCCCTGGCGCTGTAATTGGAGCAGTCCCACAAGATTTAAAATTCAAGGGTGAAGAAACTACAGCCGAAATTGGAAATAACACAACAATACGCGAGTTTGTTACAATAAATAGAGGTACTTCTGCTAAGGGAAAAACCATTGTTGGTTCAAATTGTTTACTAATGGCTTATGTTCACATTGCTCACGATTGCATTGTTGGTGATAATGTTATATTAGTAAATGGAGTTAACTTAGGCGGAGAAGTAATTATTGATGATTATGCAATTATTTCAGCAAACTCACTAATTCACCAGTTTTGTAGAATTGGTGCACATACTATGCTTGCCGGTAATTCATTAGTTGGAAAAGATGTGCCTCCTTATGTTAAAGCCGCAAGATACCCACTTTCTTATGCAGGTGTTAATTCAATAGGCTTAAGAAGAAGGAATTTCTGTAATAATAAAATTAATGCAATCCAAGATATTTATAGAGTAATCTTTAGCCGTGGCATGAACGTTTCTCAATCAGTTGCATATATAGAAGCAGAAATGCCAGCCAGCAAAGAAAGAGACGAAATTTTATTATTTATCCGAAACTCAAAACGAGGAATTATTAAAGGATATTTCGATAAAAGTGAAGCTGATGTAAATTTTTAATTTAGATATACAATTCTTTATAATTACTAATCTTTGTTCCAAATTTCCCAAGCTCTGTCGGCTTGTTCGTAAAGCATAGTAAAACCATTAATACATTTAGCTCCTCTGTCTCCACAATTTTTCAGAAATAAAGTCAATTCGGGATTATACACTAAATCAAAGCAAATATGTGAGTCTTTAATATATTCATAAGAAATATTAGGGCATTTTTCTATATTGGGATACATTCCTACAGGACTAGCATTAATAATTAAATTATGATGCTTAATAACCGATTCTGTTATATTTTTATAAGATAATTCTGACAAATTTTTGGGGTTCCTTGAAACAGTTGTAGATTTAATTCCAAGCTCTTTTAAAACAAATTTTACAGTTTTTCCTGAGCCACCACTTCCCAAAATTAAGGCTTTTGTTTTTTGTGGAAGATTTACTTTTTCAAAAGTTTTGCGTAAACCATAAATATCTGTATTATAGCCTATTAGTTTAGATTCTTTTTCGTTTCTTTCTATTTTTATAGTATTCACCGTACCAATATTTAAAACAGATTTATCAATTTCGTTTAAATAAGGTAACACTAATTCTTTATACGGTGTTGTAACATTTAGTCCTATTAAGTTATCTTTAGATTTTATAATATTAAGTAACTTAGAAATTTCACTTATTGGAAACAAAGTATATTTTGCATCTTTAATATTTTCATTTTTAAATTTTTCCTCAAAATATATTTGAGAATAAGCGTGTTTTAAAGGGTATCCTATAAGTCCGAACTCTCTCATTTTTTTCTTTTAATAAATTTACGAATAATAAAAAATAAAATTACTAAAACAAGAATTAGAATTATTGCTATTGATAATTCATGATTGTATTTATCAATTAAGTCGCTTTGCCCATGAGCCAAATAACCTAATACTGCCAAAATTATATTCCAAACTAAAGCACCAATAAAAGTAAATAAACTAAAAGCGAAAAAATTCATTTTTGCCAAACCTGCAGGAATGGAAATTAATTGACGAACAGCAGGTATCAACCTTCCTATTAAAGTTGAAAATTTGCCGTGTTTGTTAAAATAAGATTCAGCTTTTACAACTTTATCTTTATTTAATAAAAAAAATCTGCCTAATCTTGAGTCAGCAAATTTGTAAATTATTGGTCTGCCTAAGAACAAAGCTAAAAAATAATTTATATAAGCCCCTAACAAAGCTCCTATGGTTCCAAACAAAACCACAAGATAAATATTTAATTTACTTTCCGGTTTACTTGCAATATAAGCTGCCGGAGGAATAATAATTTCTGAAGGAAAAGGAATAAAAGAACTTTCAACAAGCATTAGTAAAGTAATATTTGTATAGTTTATATTTTCGGAATACCAGTTTTCTACCTTTTTTATTATTGAAAGATTTTTTGTACTATCCTCTGTATTTGCTTTTAAAGAAAAAGCCTGACTTAAAATCACAAATACTAAAAGTAAGTTTAATACTTTTATTTTCATCAATTTATTATTTTTTGCGAAATAACAAAATTTATTTCTATAAAACAAAAACGTTTTGTTCATGTTATTAACAAATTTAGTAATATTTAATTTTTAGAATTATATTTTTCTAAGTTTAATCCTTATTCATAGCTCTATAATTAAAAATTTAATGTACATTTGTAATAAATAATAATTTTATGGAACAATCAAAACGACAAATTCAAGTTGGTAATCTGATACAAGAAGAATTGGCAAAAATAATACAACACAAATTTAATGGTTTAGTACCAGGTAGATTATTAACTGTTACAAGTGTTAGAATGACATCAGACTTAAGTATTGCAAGAATTAATTTAAGCATTTTTCCTTCTAATGATGGACAATATATTATTAAAGAAATAAATGAAAAAGTGTCTAAAATAAGGTTTGAGTTAGGTAATTCGCTTAGGAATAATCTTAAAAAAATACCGGAATTAGTGTTTTATTTAGATGATTCATTAGATTATATTGATAAAATAGATCAAGCTTTAAAATCTTAAAAATTGAAATTTTCTTTTTATATAGCTAGTCGTTATTTAGTTTCTAAGAAATCTAGAAATGCAATAAATATAATTTCTTTTATTTCAATTTTAGGTGTAAGCATTGGCACAGCAGCACTAATCATTATATTATCAGTATTTAATGGTTTTGACAATTTACTTACAAAGCTTTATAATTCTTTCGACCCTGATATAAAAATAATTGCTTCAAAAGGCAAAGTTTTTGAGTTTAATAAAAATATATCTGAAAATCTAAACTACGACTTTATTGAAGAATATTCGCTTTGTTTAGAAGAAAATGCAATGCTTAGTTATGGCGATAAACAAATTGTTGCAACAGTAAAAGGAGTTGATGATAATTATATAAATGTAACAGGTTTAGATTCCATGATAATTAGGGGCGATTATCTTTTACAATATGAAAACGCTCTTTGCGGTATTTCCGGTCAAGGTATTGCTTATGATTTAGACTTAGATTTGGATTTTATTTATCCAATAAAAATTTATATTCCAAGCAGGACAAAAAAAGCTTCTGTAAGCTATATAGATGCAGCCGACAATCTAAATCAAAGCTTAATTTATACTGCCGGAGTATTTGCAATTCAGCAAGAATACGACACAAAATATTTTATTCTTCCTCTTTCGGAGCTTAGAAAACTTTTGGAATATGAAAACGAAGTAAGCTCTATAGAAATTAAACTTAAAAAAGGCGAGAACATTAAAAAGGCTTTAAATAAATTAACAGAAGTTTTTGGCGAAGCATTTACTATTCAAGACAGAAATATGCAACACGCCTATGCTTATAAAATTATGCAATCTGAAAAATGGGCTATTTTTATGATTTTGGTTTTTATTTTATTGATTGCTTCATTTAACGTAATAGGCTCATTAACAATGTTAATAATAGAAAAGAAAAACGATATACAAACTTTAAAAAGCCTAGGCGCAGAAAACAAAACTATTAGAAATATATTTTTCTTAGAAGGGATATTTATTAGTTTTATAGGTGCAATTCTTGGAATTATAATTGGTAGTGCAATTTGTTTAGCTCAAATTAAATTTGGTTTTATAAAATTAGGCAACGGAGGTTCTTTTATAATTGAAAATTATCCTGTAGCTATGCAAATTTTGGATTTTGTTTGGGTTTTTATTACAGTTATGATAATTGGACTTATAGCTGCTTGGTATCCGGTAAGATATATTACGAAAAAATATTCGATAATAGAATATTAAAATTATATGTAATTATTACAAAAATAAAAACCATGAATTTAAAAAATAATATAGAGCAACTAATTTCTGAGCTTACTAGTATAAGTAATAAAGCTATTGTTGCTACAAATAAAAAAGGAGAAATATTATTTATTAATTCTAAATTTGAAAAACTTTCAAACTACAGCATTCATGATTTAAAAAATAAGAAATTACGAGATATTTTTATTTTGCAAAAAAGTCAAGATAAAGCAAATTTAACAGTAAAATCGGGTAATATTTATAAAGTTGATTTTCATAAAATTACTTCTATTTATGATGCTGACTTAATAATTATAAATAATTCAGAAAACGATATTGACACAAAGTTCTCCGAAATCAGCGAATGTGCAAAATTTTTCGACTATATAAGAGATGCCATTTTAATTTTAGATGCCAACAAAAACATATTGTACCTAAATGACTATGCTTGTGAAATATTTCAAAAACCTTGTAAGGATATTTTAGGGAAAAAATGTTATAAAGTTCATCGTGATGCCGGCGAATGTTCTGTGTGTGCAGTAACAGAAAGCTTAAAAACACAAAAAGTTGTAGAAGAACATATTTATAAACCGGAAATTAACAAATGGTTTTCAGTTAGAGCTTATCCTATTTTAACAAAAGAAGGTGAATTAGATAAAGTAATTGAGCATTTTAGAGATATTACTGAGGAGAAAAATGCAGAATTAGACATAAAAAAATCAAAAATTGAATGGAGTCAGGTTTTTGATGCAATAGAACATCCAACTTTTATTTTAAGTCCTGATAATATTATTTTAGAAGTCAATAAAGCCGTTTTAAAGCTTTTTAATGCCAAATCTGAAACTGAAATTATTGGTAAAAAATGTTATGAGATATTTCATGGTTCTAGCTCAGCCCCTAAATTTTGTCCTAGCATAACAATGAAAGAAACCGGCAAGCCATATTCCGATGCGGTAGAATGCGAAATTGATAAACAAAGTTTTATAGTTTCTTGTACTCCTATTTATGATGATTCACATAATTTACAAAAGATTATTCATGTTGCCACAAATATTTCACATTTAAAATCTATAGAAGAAAACTTAGTAATTAATAAAGAAAAACTAAGTTTATTAATGGATAATATTCCTGGAGTTGCTTATAGATGTTTATACGATAGCAATTGGACAATGTTATTTTTATCTAAAGAGTTTAAAACATTAACAGGCTATAATATTTCTGATTTTTTAAATAATAAAAACAAAGCATATACAGATATAATTCATCCTGAAGATAAAGAAAAAGTATGGGTTAATATTAGTAAAAGTATAACAAAACAAAAATCCTTTGTACTAGAATATAAAATAATAACAAAAGCTAATACAATAAAGCACGTTTGGGAAAAAGGTAAACTAATTTCCCGAAATGATAAGCAGTACATCGAGGGTGTAATTTTTGATATTACTGAAAGAAAAACGGCAGAAATCAACTTAAAACAAAGTGAAGAAAAATATAGACTTTTGGTAGAAAATCAAAATGAGGTAATACTTAAATTTAACAGGCATGGTAATTTTACATATTTAAGTAAATCTTTTTACAAAATATTTGCAAAAAATGAGACGGAAGATTATAATAAAAGAAATTTCGCCGAATTTATTCTAGAAGAAGAGCAAGAACGCATATTTCAATTTGTAAGTTCCTTAAAATATCCACCATATACAGGCTATGTAGAACATAAAACTTTGACCAATAAAGGTATGAGGTGGTATGGCTGGAGTAATAAAGCCATTATTAATGCAAGTGGTAAAATAACTGAAATTATTGCAGTTGGAAGAGATATTACCGAAAGAAAAATAATAGAAAGCGAATTAAAAAAAGCTAAAGAAAATATTGAGCAAAAGGAAGTAAATAGAACAATTTTTACTACAAATATTATTAAAGAAACAAAACTTATATTAAACAACTTGCTAAAACACAGCGAATTGCTTGTTAATAAGGACATTAAGCTTAGTGAAAAGGAGAAGTATGCCAATTTAGTGAATTCTTCAAGCAAACAAATTTCTGAAATTTTAAATAATTTTAGTGAAATCGCTCAACTTGAATCTAAAGATGTAAACATTGAAAAAACATATTTTAATATTTCTGATTTAATAGATGAACTTAAAGATTACTATAGAGCTCAAGCGGAAGAAAAAAATCTTGAATTTGTGGTATTAAAACCAATAGAAAAAGGTCTTAAACTTCATACCGATAAATCTAAGTTAAAACATATATTAAGTAATTTATTAAATAACGCTTTAAAATTTACAAGTTTTGGTAGTATAAAATTAGGCTATAAACAAGAGAAAAATAAAGTTAAAATATTTGTAGCAGATACTGGCATTGGTATAGAACCATCTAATCATAAAATAATTTTTGATAAATTTACTCAAATTAAAACAAAGAATCAAGAATTTGAAGGTAGTGGGCTTGGCTTATCTATTGTTAAAGAGCTTTGTGATTTACTAGGAATAGAGATACTTTTAAACTCCAGCTTAAAAAATGGTGCAGAATTTAGTTTTTTACTTGAGTATGTTAATACTGATATAGAGCAGCCAGTAGATACTAATACAGATTTAGAATTTGATTTTTCAAATTTAAATATTTTAATAACAGAAGACGAGCAAGTAAATTATTTGCTATTAAAAACAATTTTAAACAAGGCTGGAGCTAAAACACTAAGAGCCCAAACGGGCTACGAGGCTATAGAATTTGTGAAAAATCAGGAAACTAAAATTGACCTCATTTTAATGGATATAAAACTACCTGGATTAAGTGGTAGTGATGCCCTTTTGGAAATAAAAAATATAAATTCTAAAATTCCTATAATAGCTTGCACAGCTTACACTCAAAATGAAGATGCACAAAATCTGTTAAAGCAAGGCTTTAATGATTATATAGCAAAGCCAATTAATCTCCAAGAATTATTAAGTATTATTAAAAAAAATGTGTTAAAAGTTTGAGTTTTAAAAATTAAATTTTTATTTTTTTAGAATTTTTCTGAACTCAATATTGTCTTCTGTTTTGAGCTTAACTATATAGATTCCAGCTTTTAAATCACCTGTAGGAATAATTAGCGAATTATAGAATTTGCTTTTAATCTCGCTTTGCCCTAATGAATTTATAATTTCTAGTTCAATTTCAATATTATTTTCATTTTCTATAAAAAGTTCTTTAGAAACTGGGTTTGGGTAAATTTTTAAATTATTGGAGAAATTATGTTCACCAAAGTTAAGATTATCAATTACAATAGTGTTTGATGGTTCAGAGCTACATTCTTCCTCACTTACAACTACATAATATTCACCATTGTCGAATGCGTGGTAAGTCTGATTAATTTCGTTTTCAATTTCTCCATATAAGTTATACCATTGATTTCCTTGTTCATAATTAGAAACTAATATATTATTATCTTCTTTTATTATTATTGGTTTTTCTGGAGTATGATTAATTATCACAACAGCACTATCAGCAATCCCCCAATCGCAATTATTTTTAGCTCTAAAATAATAATTACCAGATTGGTAAACATATTTTTCTTTTGTTATTTCATCAGTGGAGGTCCCATTAGGGTTTGTGTTTTGCCAATAAACTGTTGAACCTAGGCCGCCAGTGGCTTTTATTAAAGCAGAATCACAAAATGTTCCGCCACCACTTACGGCTATATTATTAGGAAGGTTACATTCAAAATTGGCAATTAGATCTCTATTTTCGTTTACTGTAAAAGTATAATACGCATCTTCTGAAACTACATTTCCATTTTCAGTCCAATTTACGAAATAATATCCGCTTCCACCAATAGCTCTAACAGTAAGTTCAGTATTTTCTGGATAGCTACCATCTCCTATTAGAGTACCAATATTTTCTGGATTTGAGCTTAAGTTTATGGTATAAATACCTTCAATTCCAATAGAAAACGAGATTGTATTTCCTGCAGCAGTAACATTATAAATATCCAAACCGCCTTGACTTCCGTCAGATAAAAAACTTGAGGGATTTGTATTATCATTTATCGCAGTTCTTAAGCTGCCGGATGAAAAATAAGCATTATCAGGATTACCATTATTATAAAGATTTCCATTTGGTCGGTACACATAGACCTCGTCTGGAGGCCCATCTGCATTGCCTTCGGCATTAGTGTTTATTCTGGTAACAATTAATCCTGATCCTGGAATGTATTTTTCATACATTCCAGTTTTTCTTCTATACTCTACAACAAAATATTCGCTAGTTGAATATGGAGAAGGAATTTTATAACAATTATTTGTTGATGAGCTAATAGGATTTAAAGTATATGTTCCTGAAGTTGTAATCATTGGTATTGAGTTTATCCAAGTTCCATTAGAATATTTCCATTTCATATAAGTCAACATATGGCCTTTTCCATGTTCCATAATGTCCCAATACCAAACCGGGCTAATATTATCCTCTTCGTAACGATATAAATCGGGTGCACCAAGAGAATGAAACATTTCATGTGCTAAAGTAAAAACATCAACTTGGCTTTCAGGTTGAAAAGTAAAATCCCAAACTCTTTTTCCATTAATTTTCACATTATAAGAATATAACATCCACCTATGAGCCCATATTAAATCATTCCATCCGTCATTATTACCTCTAATAACAAAACAAACATTATCTACGTAACCATCATTATCAGCATCAATATTTAAACTAGTTGGGATAGGTGAATTTTGATTTACCCAAATCACAGCATCTCTCAACAAAACATGTTCTCTATCAACTCTTTCTTCGTAAGTTTGATAACCAATAGGATTAGACCAAGCATTATACGGTTGAAAATATTTTCTATTATGAGAATCTTGGTATGATAAATTCGTATTCATATTACACTCTGGATAGTGGCTTGTGTTTATATTCAGCATATCATAAGACACCTCTTTATAATAAGATTTTAAAGACTCGCTTGTAAGTGAATTAAACTTATTATCATAGCTTTGTCTGTTTGTAGTAAATTCTGTATCATCAGCAAAACGTATATAAATACAAATATTATTAAGATCGCCACTATGGGGAGATTTTGCTGGCCCAGATTTAAGTGAATTAACCTCTGCAAACATTAAATCTTTTCGTTTATTATACTCTTTTTTAGAAATTTTCACCCATTTTTGCAAACCAATTTGCTCAGGATTTACAGAATTTACAAGATATTGTGAAGGTAAAATAATATCTTTTTCTTTTTCTGCATAGTAAAACCACCCATCATCGCCTTGAATAATTGTATAGCCATCAGCATCATGATAAAAGTTGAAAAATTCATCACCAGAAACAAAACACTCGATTTTATCTCCATTTGGTTGAAAAATTGTTTGTGGCATAAAATAAACTGGAGCAGCTTTAATAAATACTGAAACTAATAAAAGTGCAGTAAAAAGTATGTTAGTTTTCATTTTAAAAAACTTATTAAATAGAATAAATAACAAAGGTACAATAATAATTTTAGCAAAATTACATCTTTATAGTTTATCTAAGATATATTTATAGAATCATCGGAAAAAAAATTATACTAAAAATTATATTATAAAAAAAAAGAGCTACTAAATTTAGTAGCTCTTTTTTATTGGTTTTAATTTATTAATGTTTTACAAACTTAATAGTTTTAGTATCATTATCGGTTAATATTTTCACATAATAAATTCCATTTTCATAATTGCTCATGTCAATTTCTGAATTATTAGTTTCCAAAATAATTTGTCCGATATTATTAAATATAACACAACTAATTATATTATCGCCTGTGATATTTATAATACCACTTGTTGGGTTAGGATAAACAGTATAAGTGTTTACATATCCATTAAGCACTTCAACAGTAGGCGTAACAGTAATAGTTATTTGGTCACTTCCTGTACAAGTATTAAAGTCAGTAACAGTAACTGAAATTGTATGCGTTCCAAGTCCTAACACTTCACCATATACTTCAATACTATTAGTGGTTTCTCCTGTTGACCAAGCATATTCATCAAAAATTCCATCAAGTTCAATAACTATCATTTCATGTTCTTGAATAGAAATATTATCACCTAAATCTATAACAGGATTATCCCAAATTGTAACATATACGTCATCAGAATTTTGGCAACCATAGAAATCTGTGATAGTACAAGCATACTCACCAGTTTCAGTAACATTAACATTTTGAGAATTTGCGCCTGTTGACCATTCCCATGCAGCAGCAACAGGAGCTGAAAGAACAAGTGGGTTTCCTTCACAAATTTCCGTATCACCACCCAAGTTAATATCAGGTAATTCGCGGATAATCACAGTTGCATTTTCTGAACCTGAACAACCATATTCGTTAGTTACAGTAACATAATAAACTCCTGATGCGTTAGCTTCAAAAATTTGATTAGTTGAACCATCTTGCCATAAGTAAGTTTCAAACACTCCTGGATCAAGTTCAACAATACCTTCGCCACAAATTGTGTATTGTGTTGCTAATTCAATATTAACCCATGCTATTTCTACTGACATTTCATCAGACATTATTGAAGTACCAGCAACAGTAATTTCGCAAGTATAAACTCCAACCACATTAGTATTAAAAGTACTTTGGTTGGCACCACCAATAGGATATCCATTATAATACCATTGATAAATAATATCTTGATAAACATTAGTTTGCGCCTCAACAAACATATGAGCATTTTCTCCTGGACAGATATAAGCCATGTCGGATTGATCAACAATTTCTAATTCAACTTCAGATATTGGAATAACTGTTACAATAATTTCATCAGAATTTTGACAGCCATTTTCATCTGTAACAAGTACAGAAAATGGATGCTGTCCTAAACCTAAATCGTATGCAGTAATACTAATAATATTAGTAGTAGCTCCTGTTGACCATAAATATTCAGCATAAGTTTCGTCAACTGATAATACAAATATTTGATTTTCTTCAACACTAATATCCTCACCTAAATCTACTATAGGTAGCGGATTGATAGTGATTTCAACTTCATCAGAACCTGCACAGCCATTAGCGTCTGTAATAGTAACTGAATAAACTCCTGTTTCAGCAATACTTATACTTTGAGTTTCAGCATCATTTGACCACAAATAATATTCTGCCTCTGGAGCTTCTAATACTACAGATTCATCAGCACAGTAAATTGCGTCTTCACCTAAATCTACTGTAGGTAAAGCATTAACTACTAAAGTGTAGGTAGTTGTATAAGAAGTTAAGCTATTAGAAATTGTAATAGTTACGTTTTCAGAAATACTTTCATCTACAGTTAATGTTGCAAAAATATTACCTGATTCACTTGGATCATCATTTGTAGTACTTAAAATAATGTTACTTTCAGATGCAAATTCAATATTACTACCAGGAGTATAATCCAATTCTATTTCTAATTCTGAATTA
Source organism: Bacteroidales bacterium (assembly GCA_023228725.1). Lineage (GTDB taxonomy): Bacteria > Bacteroidota > Bacteroidia > Bacteroidales > ML635J-15 > Bact-19. The sequence goes on from JALOAQ010000022.1 coordinate 29,330, forward strand.
TAACAAACTTCAATTACATCACCGTCATTATATTCAATTTCGTTAACAGTGAAAGTAAACACAGGATACTCAATAATATTTACTTCAAATTCAAAACTTTCAATTAGTGTAGGATTTTCGCAAGTTTCAGCTACTAAATCATTGTGATAAGCACCGCCACAAATTTCATTTGCAGTAAAACCACCTATGTCTAAAGCTTCACCTGTATTTGAACAAGAATTTAAGTTTGCTTCAACTTTATATAAACCTGCTTGAGTAAAGTTTACTGTAAA
>JALOAQ010000158.1 GCA_023228725.1 Bacteroidales bacterium
CGCCATCTTTTAGCCTCAACCGTTATGCACCATAAATTCAAAGAACAGAAATGATAAGAAAAATATTTACCCTATTGCTTATATTGACTGTGACTCTGACATTTTCGCAGACTGAAAATTATGAAAATATCTATTTCATAAAATTTAAAGTGTATCAGAAAGAATTTAATAAAGGAGTACCGTTTGCAGAAATATGCATCACAGACAAGAGAGATGATTATATATTTAACTGCATTGCCACAGACTTTGATGGTTATGTTTTTTTTCATATCAATCCTAATAAATACAATGTCGATTCAACATATTTGAGAATTAGAATATTAAAAGGACATACAAAATCAGACTTCGGTAAACCTATTAACATCCCATTGAATAGAATTTCGCTATTGAAAGACTATGATTTGGAAAATGACATTAAAATCACTTTGACTGACTATAAAATTCTTAGTGAAAAAGAATATAAGAAACACAGAAAAAAATATGGACTAATGCCAGAAAGACAGCCGACAAAGGCAATAGATGTAAAATAATTACGGTGCATAACAGCGGCTCATAGTGCATGCCGCAGATAGTGCTTATTAAGAAAGAAAATTGTAAAAATAAAAATGGTGCAAATCAAGAAAAAATGGAGTAATAATGCGGCACGCACCATAGCCGCAAACCGTTGGCAGCAATTAGAAAGAACCTGATTATGAAAAAATATTTTAGTTTACAAATTAAATTAAGTAGTCGGAAATTTCGAGAAATTGGTATTCATCCAATTTTAGCTATAATCTTACTAATTTCTGCTTTAATTGCATTATCTATTTACATATTCAAAAAAACAGAATTTGCTCCATATATCATTGTATTACTTACATTGTCATTTACAACAAAATTAGCTGAAATAAAGCGTAATGAATTTCTTAAAACAATTTTCAAATCTAACCAGCATATAAAAATTAGAATAATTGAAAACTTAATTTTAGCATTCCCATTTTTAATTATTTTGCTTTTTTATCATTCCTTTCTTGCTGTTGGTTTATTGCTTATTATTTCAATAGGATTTGCAATACAAAACATAAAAACTGATTATCATTTTACAATTCCAACACCCTATTTTAAAAAACCATTTGAATTTACCGCTGGATTTCGTAAAACATTCTATTTAATTCCTTTAGCTTATATTCTTACTGTTATTTCAATCTCAGTGGACAATTTTAATCTGGGAATTTTTTCGTTATTACTTATTTTCGTTATTTATTTCAGCTATTATTTCAAACCCGAAGAAGAATATTTTGTTTGGACGTTTAATTCAAACACAAAATCATTTCTTTTTTATAAGATAAAAACAGCATTATTGCATTCTTCCTATTTCGTTGTTCCTATTCTTCTTACTCTCTCCTATTTTTACTTTTCTGAAATATGGAATATTTTACTATTCTTAATTATCGGATATTCTTTTCTTATCTTTTTCATTGTTGCTAAATATTCAACATATCCCGATGAAATTGGTGTTGTTCAAGGAATTATTTTAGCCCTTAGTATCTTCTTCCCTCCGATACTATTGGTTATTATTCCAATGTTATTCTCACAATCTCAAAAACGTTTAAATTATCTTTTGCAATGATTAAAATAAAAAATCTGACAAAAAAATACGGTAATAAAACCGTTTTGAATAATATAAACCTGGAATTTGAAAAAGGTAAAGTATATGGGATTGTTGGTGAAAACGGAGCGGGTAAAACAACATTATTCAGATGTATTTCAGGTTTAGAAAAGTTTGAAGGAGAAATACTGTCTGATTTTAAACCGCTAAAAAACTATATCGGCTTATTGCTTACTAATCCATATTTCTTTTCACGCATTACAGGTCGTGAATATTTACAACTTTTATGCAATGCTCGACAAGTGGAAATTCAAGACTTTGAAAAACAAAATATTTTCGACTTACCCCTCAATCAATACGCTTCAACCTATTCAACTGGAATGAAAAAGAAGTTAGCAATTATGGCAATATTGTTACAAAAAAATCAAATTTTCATACTTGATGAACCTTATAATGGTGTGGATATTCAGAGCAATCTAATCATAACAGAACTAATCTTAGAATTAAAAAAGCTAAACAAAATCATTATAATATCCTCTCATATTTTTTCAACTTTAAACGAGACTTGCGATAAAATTCATTTATTAAAAAAGGGTGAATTGATAAAAACGGTAGAAAAGGAAAATTTTCAAGATTTAGAAGAGGAAATGAAAAGAAAATCAATAGGGAATAAAGTAAAAGAAATGCAATTAAAATAAAAAGCTGGTAACAAGTCGTTTTGCGTCAGGCGGGTTAATCGCTTCGTTTCAAAGTTTTTCGTATATTTGAAAGTTGGTGCTTCGGTTCAAAATTTATGGTGAAAATCCGCCCGAACGCAAAGCCCCAAACCGTTATCGGTCAGCTTAAAAAGACAGAGTTTATTGAAAATATAGTTTCTGAAAAGAAACAGAAGAAACTGAGTTTTAAGGTTACTTTGACAGTTGAATTTTCAATGTCCTTAGTTGGAGTATTGACTTTCTTCTCATTGGAAACAATGGTAACAATTCGAAACTTTCAATCTATGATTACAAAAGTAAAATGTATAGTAAGTGGGATAGCTCTCGCGGGAAGAAAGGCAACCATATTCCATACTATAAGATATTGGGAACAACCTTAATTGTAAACTGAATTCAGTGTAGAGAGCGGGGGGTTCGAGTCCCCCACTTCCCATCATTTTTCAATATCAGGACCTGCTAACACTGAGTTTTTGTAACTTAATTACATTTTTTTGAAAGAAAACGGGTTTATGTCATTTTTTATTCGTAAATTTGCAACCCACTTTCAAAACAGAAACAAAAAAATGATTATCAATTTTAGTGTTCAAAATTTTGGCCCAATAAAAGACAAACAAATTCTTTCATTTGAGGCAACTAATTCAACACATCTCGAAGACACATACATCGTTAATTTGAGAGGTCAACGAATTTTAAAACTTGCCCTGATTTATGGAGCAAATGCTTCAGGAAAAACAACAATCCTAAAAGCACTTCATTTTTTAAGACAAATAGTTCTTAAGCCAGAAGATAAGAAAACAACAGAATTGGGATTTAATCCATTTCTTTTTGACCCAATTACGCCACAACAAAACTCAATTATTTCATTAGAGTTTTTTCAAAATGATATTAAATACTTTTACGAAGTTGAATTTTTCAAAAGAGCTATTGTATCAGAGGAACTGTATTTTTACAATCCCCATAAAGCTAATCTTTTTAAAAGAAAAACTAATCTGAAAAATCAGTTTACTGAAATAACTTTCGGAAGTAAAATCACTACTGACAAAGTTTTTGAGAAAACTCTTGAATCTAATACCTTGTGGAACAATACTGTTCTTGGTGGTTATTTAAAAACCAATATTGACTTCAAAGAATTACAAGAGGTTATTGATTGGTTTGAGAAATATCTTAACCCATTGGTTTATTCAAGAACTCAATTAGAAGGTTTTGTTACTTCGCAAATTGAAGATAAAAAAATCTCTAAGTCAGATGTTGTTAGCATCTTAAAAAAGGCAGATTTCAATATCTCTGATATTGTGATTCAAGAAGAAGAAAAAGAAATTCCCGATGATTTCTTAGAGTTTTTAAGAAGGCAAGCTAAAGCACCGAGTGACAAAGACAAGATTAAGGAATTGGAAGAAAAGGGAAAATTAACATCTGTAAATCTTGAGTTTGAACATACTGTCAATAACACCAAATATACTTTGCCTTTAGAACTTGAATCTCAAGGAACAAAACGTTATTATGGTTTTGCAGGGTTATTAGCTTTACTGATCAAAAATCCAACTGCATTTCCAATTGACGAATTAGAAGCGTCTTTACATCCCGATTTGTACTTACATTTCCTACTTTCATTTCTTTTGAATTCTAAAAATTCCCAAATTATTGCAACTACTCATAACAGAGAAATTTTAAATAACAAAGACATTTTTAGAAATGATGCAATTTGGTTTACGGACAAACAAGAAAGTTGCTCGACAGAACTTTATTCTCTAGCAGATTTTGATAGTTCTGTCGTACGTAATACTACAAATGTTTTAAACGCCTATAAAAGCGGAAAATTAAGTGCTACTCCTAATTTAAGCGACACCTTTATTGATTTGGAGCTATGAGAAAATATAAAAGAAAAGCTCCAAAGACAAATCCTGCTTTTGCCGTAGTGGTGGATGGAGAAACAGAAGTTTGGTATTTAAATATGCTAAAGAGAAATGAACGAAATATCCGGGTAAGCATTAAACCTGAAATCCCAAATAAGAAAAGTGTAGAAGAACAATATAATTTGGTTTGTGATTTATCTAACAAAGAGTTTACTAAAGTCTTTTGGATAGTTGATTTAGATAAGATTATAAAGGAAGAAAACGAAGCACCAAAAGGGAAAACTTCACCACTTGAATCATTTAAGAATTACAGGATAGCCCTTTATGAAAATTATGAGAATGTTATTGTAATAGTAAACAATCCTTGTCTTGAATTTTGGTTTTTACTTCATTTTGAAAAAACATCAAAATATTTCAGTAAGTGTTCAGGTGCAGAAGCAGAACTAAGAAAACACATCAAGAATTACGAGAAAACACAAAAGTTTTTTACGAAACAAAATAATGACATCTATTTGAAATTAAAACCATATCTAAAAACAGCTATTCAGAATGCTATATCTCTTGGAACTTTTGATGATAAAAACTCTAAAAAGGCAATGTGTGAAATGGATTTATTGTTTCAATCTTACGAACTAAAAAGCCACTTTGAATGAAAAAGCCGAACCGATAACAAAAAAATTGGCGAGGGTGGCAGTAACGTCTTCGATTGAATGTTTAAGTAAAATCTAAAATTTCTGCTTCGATTAAAAGTTTAGGGTAAAAATGCCACCCTCGCCAATTTTCCAAACGTTTTAAAAGTTGAACCGATTTAATTTTATTGGGGTAGTAAACAATGAGGCTATATTGTTACAATGTCAGTCCTTGCTCAAATTTGTTGATAAAATTATCAATATCCATAGGTTTTATATATAAGAT
>JALOAQ010000159.1 GCA_023228725.1 Bacteroidales bacterium
TTTTTCTATTACTAACTGCTAAAGTAGCTAGGCTTTTGTTCTCAATATGATAATCATAAAAATTTCTCAAGTTTATATCAGAATAAATATCAACATTATGAACTAAAAAATTATCGCCTTTTTTGAAAAATTTCTTCACATTTTTTAAAGCCCCACCAGTATCTAACAATAGCTCTCTTTCGTCAGCAAATTCTATTTCTATTCCAAATTTTTTTCCTTTTACAAAATCAATAATTTGGTCGGCATAATGGTGTATATTAATAACAATATATTTTACTCCAAAACTTTTAAGATTTTCAATTTGCATTTCTAACATTGGTTTGCCAGCTACTTCAACAAGTGCTTTGGGTTTGTCGTTTGTAAATGGAGCTAATCTAGTACCTAATCCAGCTGCAAAAATCATTGCTTTCATAAAATTTTATTTTTGATTTGATAAAGATAAAAAAAAATGCTCCATTGAGGAGCATTTTTTTGATAAATATAATTTTACAATAAGAAACTTAACAGAATACCTGCAGCAATTGCCGAGCCAATAACACCTGAAACGTTTGGTCCCATTGCGTGCATCAACAAATAATTAGATGGATCTTCTTTTTGTCCTATTTGATGAGCCAATCTAGCGCTATCAGGCACTGCTGAAACACCAGCACAGCCAATAATTGGATTTACAGGATTTGATTTTGGCGAAAGCCAATTCATAATTTTGGCAAAAAACACTCCTGTAGCAGTAGCAATAATAAAAGACAAAGCACCTATCACAAAAATAAGTACAGAATCGCTTGTTAAAAACACATCAGCTTGAGTTGAAGCCCCAACGCTAATTCCTAATAATATTGTAATCGTATCAATAAGAGGATTAGCAGCTGTTTCTGCAAGTCGGCGTGTTACTCCACTTTCTTTTAAAATATTTCCTAGGAATAACATCCCTAAAAGTGGTAAAGAAGTTGGAGAAAAATATGAAGTTAAAAGTAAGGCAATAATTGGGAAAAGTATTTTTTCTGTTTTTGATACTTGACGTGGTTCCCTCATTTTTATTTTTCTTTCCTTTTTAGTTGTCATAAGATACACAACAGGAGGTTGAATAACAGGCACTAAAGCCATATATGAATAAGCTGCAATAGCAATAGCTCCCAATAAATGTTTAGAATAAATCGGTGCACCTCCTGCCTCAAATCCGACAATATTTAAACCATTAGCAAGTTTAGATGAGAGGAAGATAGCTGTTGGTCCGTCTGCTCCACCAATAATTCCAATAGCACCAGCTTCGGCTGGATAAAACCCAACAAGTAAAGCTAAAATAAAGGTTGCAAACACACCAAACTGAGCAGCTGCCCCTAGTAGCATTAATCTAGGATTTGAAATTAATGTAGAGAAATCAGTCATTGCACCAATTCCTAAGAAAATCAATGGCGGAAACCATCCCTGAACTACCCCTCCATAGATTATATTAAATACAGAGCCAGGCTCATAAATTCCTAATTGCAAATTAAAGTTTACAGCTTGGAACATTGGTGTATTTCCAATTAAAATTCCAACTCCAATTGGCACTAATAGCAAAGGTTCGTAATTATACCTTATACCAAGATATAGGAAAAATAAACCAACTACCATCATAATAAGATGTCCTCGTGTTGCATTGTCGAATCCTGTATATTCCCAGAACTTTAATAGTCCGTGAGTTGCAGCACTTCTTTTATTAAAGGACATTTTATTATTATAAAAATTAAGTTGATCGCCATCTATTTTTCCTATTCTCGTTCCTAGTTCGAGAGTGTCAATATCAATTAGATAGGAGTCAATTCCTGCATTGTTTTTTCCAAAATTTTGAATTTCTATTGGATAGAAATGCAAGTAAACCTCGTTTCCATTTATTTCATATTTTCCTACATAGTCTTTTTTGGCAGAGTCCATTGTAAAAGTCATATCTTCATGGAAGATAATTGTTTTCCACCTTTTGACTGTTTTATAATTTTCTGGGTTTTCGGGCATAATCGGCATAGGATAATATCCGTCTGCCCTATTCATCCATTTACCTTTTACTAAATGGTTTTTTATATCTGAATTTGATGCAAATGATAATATTCCAATAAATAAAAAGGTAAAAAACAAGTATATTTTATTTTTCATGTCTTTAAATTTATTGAATTTCAACTAATACATCATTTTGCAAAACTGATTGGCCTGTTTTTACTTTTATTGCTGTAACCACACCTTCAAATTCTGAAGCTATATTATTTTCCATTTTCATAGCTTCCATAATAAGTACTACTGCACCTTTTTCGATTTTATCACCTTCATTAACTTTAATATCAAGAATTACCCCTGGTAAAGGTGACAAAACTGATTTTAAGTTTGCCGTTGATGTTTGTGGTTTAGGCTGTACAGGTTCATTTTTTACTGTTTGCGGCTTAGGTTTGCGAACTATTGGTTTGGGAGTTTGGTCTTTTTTCTCTAATTCAACAGAATAATCAACTCCATTTACATTTATTTTACCGATATTTTCTTCTATATCATTAATGGTAACCTCATAATCATTACCATTTATTTTAAATTTAAAATTTTTCATTTCTTATTGCTTAAAATGTTGCGTAATCAATATTTTGTATTTTTGTATTCCACTGAGAATTTAATCTATCTTGCAAATTAATAGTTAAATTCATATTTTCTTCATCGTGATAATCTTCTAAATGTAAAGCAAGCGCCATAGCTATTGCTACATATACTTCTTGATTTATTTCGTTATTTGAATTTTGTTTTTCGTTTATTTCTGGTTCTTTTATTTTTTGTTTTTTCTCAAACATTGATTTCAGGTCAATTTTTAAGATATGTGGTAATCTATCAAAAATAAGATAAATAATAATTAGAACAACAAAAACTACTGTAAATCCAATTAGAAATAATGTCCAAGCATTTTCATCTACATTAGAAAAATTAAAACTTACTGCATTAATTATTTTCATTTTCACGTGATTTATAGAGGAATATTATTATGTTTTTTCGCTGGCATTTTTGCTTTTTTAGTTGCTAAAGTTGCTAAAGCTCTAATAATACGGAAACGAGTATTTCTTGGTTCAATAACATCGTCTATATAACCATATTTAGCAGCTTGGTATGGGTTAGCAAATTTTTCGCGATATTCAGCTTCTTTTTTAGCAATATATTCAGCTCTTTCGTCTTCGTTTTCTATTGCTTTAAGCTCTTTATAATCAAGGACTTCTATAGCACCTGATGCACCCATAACCGCTATTTCTGCACTTGGCCATGCGTAATTTAGATCTCCTTTTAATTGCTTACAACTCATAACATCGTGAGCACCGCCATAAGATTTACGTAAAGTTATAGTTACTTTAGGAACAGTAGCTTCGCCATAAGCATACATTAGTTTTGCTCCATTTGAAATAATTCCGCCATATTCTTGAGATGAACCAGGTAAAAATCCTGGAACATCAACTAAGGTAACAATTGGAATATTAAAACAATCGCAAAAACGCACAAACCTTGCTCCTTTTCTTGAAGCTTCAATATCTAGCACACCAGCTAAGAAACTTGGTTGATTTGCGACTATTCCAACTGACTGTCCATTGAATCTAGCAAAACCAACTACAATATTTTTTGCATAATGTTTATGAACTTCTTCAAAGTCTCCATTATCAACTAAAGTTGTAATAATATCTATTACATTATAAGGCTTATTAGGATTGTCAGGAATAATTGTGTTCAAATCATCACAAAGTCTGTCTATTGGGTCATCACATTCAATAATTGGAGCATTTTCCATAAAATTTTGTGGCATAAAAGACAATAATCTTCTAAGCGTACTCATTGCTTCTTCTTCATTTTCAGAAACAAAATGAGCAACACCTGATTTAGAAGCATGTATCATTGGTCCTCCAAGATTTTCTACAGAAATATCTTCACCAGTTACCGTTTTAGTAACTTTAGGTCCTGTAACGAACATATAACTAATATCCTCAACCATAAGTATAAAATCAGTTAAAGCCGGTGAATACACAGCCCCACCAGCACATGGTCCCATTATAGCAGAAAGTTGAGGAATTACACCTGAAGCTTCGATATTTCTTTGAAAAATTTCTGCATATCCTGCTAAGCTTAAAACACCTTCTTGTATTCTTGCACCACCGCTATCGTTTAGCCCAATAATTGGAGCTCCGTTTTTCATAGCCATATCCATTACTTTGCAAATTTTCTTTGCATTAGTTTCGGATAGTGAGCCACCTAAAACCGTAAAATCTTGAGAATAGACATAGACTAATCTAGAATCAATAGTTCCAAAACCTGTAACTACACCATCACCCAGATATTGTTCTTTTTCTAAGCCAAAATCTGTAAGGCGGTGAGTTACGAACATATCAAGTTCTTCGAAACTTCCTTCGTCTAACAATAAATCTATTCTTTCACGTGCGTTGAGTTTGCCCTTAGCATGCTGAGATTCTATTCTCTTTGCTCCTCCACCGAGTTTTGCTTCGGCTCGCAACTCAACCAACTTTTTAATGTTGTCTTCAATTGCCATTTTTAAATTTTCTTAAATGTAAAACTATGTGTATTATTTGTTTTTATCTTCGCATAATTCTGTTAAAACACCAAAAGTTGATTTAGGATGCAAAAATGCTATATCTAAACCTTCGGCACCTTTACGTGGCGTTTTATCAATTAACTGCACTCCTTTAGCTTCTATTTTTTCCAATGAATCTTCGATATTTTTTGTAGCAAAAGCTATATGATGGATTCCTTCTCCTTTTTTTTCTATAAATTTACCAACAGGTCCTTCAGGGTCGGTTGATTCTAAAAGTTCAATTTTTGTTTGACCAATTTTAAAAAAAGCTGTTTTTACTTTTTGATCTTTTACCTCTTCTATTGCGTAGCATTTTAAACCTAAAACATCTTCGTAGTATTTTCTTGCTTCTTGAATAGATTTTACAGCTATTCCGATATGTTCTATATGTGTTAATTCCATAAAATAAAAATATTTTTTTAAGTGTGGCAAATATAACAAAAGCAATTAAAAAAAAACTAATTT
>JALOAQ010000023.1 GCA_023228725.1 Bacteroidales bacterium
GGGTAGGTAGGTTTCTAAAATTGAAATTTACGAATTTTTAATCATTGATTTTCAACGACTTAGAAAATATTATAAACATTTTTTTAATTTAGTCGGTTAATAGTGAAATAAATTTTATCTTTGCTGAAAATAAGACTTTAATTATTATGAAAAAAACTTTAATTATTATATATATTGTTTTTATTAGTCTAATCTCCTGCAACACAAGAACTTTAGACAGTCAAAAACAAGCAAGAACTCAAAATAAAAACTTCATTTATTTAGAAAACAACTATTTCAAACTTAATGATGACAGTGTTTTTTTATATATGTTAAATTACATTGTTGATTTAAGAGAAATTAATGATGAATTAGTTTTTAGCACTCATATTCATTATGAAGACACTGACAGCTACGAATATGATACTAAGGAAGAAAGTCTAAATCAACTAAACGCCCACTTTCAATTAATAAAAAATTTAGGTTTTAATTCTATACGTATTTGTTTTGACAGGCTTTCTCAAGATATTGAAGAGAGATTTTTTATAGAAACAAACAATGAAAAATATTATGTTTCTGAGTATGCTGAAGAAATTATTTTTGGATTAAAAGAACTTATTGAATTAGCAAAAAAACATGATTTAAAAGTAATGCTTTTAATAAAACCTCCTATTAAAAACAAGGAGCTTGAAGATTTTACTATAAAAATACTACACGAGTTTAAAGATGAGCCAACAATTTTTGCTTATGATTTCATTAATGAGCCTTTATATTTTGACCCAAAACCAGACCGTCCAAAAATAGAAGTTTACTCAATTGTTTCACATTGGCAAAAACTTGTAAGAACTCATGCCCCCAACCAATTGTTCACTATAGGTTTTTCTGAGCCAATAGAGGTTTTTTCTTGGGATGCTTATATCCTTCCTGTAGATTTTATTCAAATTCACACTTATCATCCGCTTAGAGTTCCAAACGAAATTTGGTGGTATAGTAAATATATGAACAAACCTTTTATGGTTGGAGAAACTGCCTTGCCAGCAGATAATGATTCTATTTCTTATGAAGAACAAAGACAATTTATGATAGACGCATACAAATATACTGTTGACTGTGGAGGGATTGGTTTTGCATGGTGGGATTTTCAAGAAACTATAATAGGTGCATTTGAGGTACAATATACGGGTTTGTTAAATCATCAAGGTAAAACCTTAATTGAGGAGTTAAACTATGAAATAAAAGGTAGTATAAAACCTGCAGCCTACGAATTAAAAAATCTTAAATCATATAAAAAGCAAAAGCCTGAACCTGCTGTAAATTATTTTAACATGATTGGAAACGATAATATTTGCGTAAAAGGTAAAGTTATTGACCAAAACACAAAACAAGCAATAGAAGGAGCTGTAGTTCGTGGCTGGAATCAACATTGGGATATAGGCATGAATACATATACAGATGAAAATGGAGAATTCACTTTATACAGCAATGATGAAAATGTGTATTTTACGGTTTCTGCTCCGGGGATGTCAAGATTTAAATTAGATACTATTCTTATTTACACAAAAATAAGTACTGAGGATTTTGATTTTTATAATTTACCCAATCAAAAATTAGAATATCATAAAATTGCTTATCATCCATTTCTAAAAAACCCAGCCAGTTTTGATTTAGATACTAAATACCCTATTTTTAATTTTGATGAAGCCTTGTTTAGCAATGCTAAATTTGTTTCAGATTTAGGCGTAATAGAATTAAAAAAACTATACATTCCGCTTTATTTAGAAAAAATTAAACTTAATTAAAATTTTAAATTATACAGATTATTTAGAAGAGGTTTTTATAAATATATTTGGACTACAAATCACAAAATATTAAAATATTAAATCTGTTTTTAATAGTCCAAATATAATATTATCAAGCTTTTGCCAAAGCGTTTTCTAAATCTTCAATAATATCTTCGCAATCCTCAATACCTACTGCAAACCTAACTAATCCATCAGAAATTCCTGCAGCTTCGCGAGCTTGTTTTGAAAGTCCTGCATGTGTCATTGAAGCAGGGTGTTGTATAAGAGTTTCAACACCTCCCAAAGAAACGGCCAACATAGCTAAATGCACATTGTCCATAAGTTTTTCGCCGGCTTGATAACCACCTTTTAGACCAAAGCTAATCATTGCACCAAAACCTTTCATTTGCTGTTTTGCTAAATCGTGTTGAGGGTGAGATTTTAATCCAGGATATTTTACCCACTCAACTTTTGGGTGTTTTTCTAAATATTCAGCAATTTTTTGAGCCGATTCCATAGACCTCTCCATACGTAAGGACAAAGTTTTTAAACCACGATTTACCATATAAGCTTGATGAGGATCCATATTTCCGCCCATATAAACCATAGTTTGTCTTAATTTTTTATAAACTTCCTCATCTTTTGCAATTAAGGCACCACCAACAATATCTGCATGTCCATTTATAAATTTTGTAATTGAGTGCAAAGAAATATCAGCACCTAAATCCAAAGGCTTTTGTAAATATGGTGAAGAAAAAGTATTATCTACACAAACAATAATTCCATGTTCATGAGCAAGTTCTGAAGCAGATTTTATATCGGTTAAAGCAATTGTTGGATTTGTTGGAGTTTCAATATATAAAAGTTTAGTATTTGGTCTTATTACTTTTTTAATATTTGAAATATCTGAAGTGTCAACAAAATCATATTCAACGCCAAAACGCGAAAAATCTCTTTCTAAAACAGCTCTGGACGGACCATAAACCGCATCTGTACTAATTATATGAGCATCTTTAGCAAGAAAAGCTATATAAACAGTTGTTACTGCAGCCATACCACTTGATAAAGCTATTCCACGATATCCATTTTCTAATTGAGCTAATTTTTCTTCAAGAGAATTAATAGTAGGATTTCCTATTCTGGTGTAAATATAACCTGGGTCTCTACCGGCAAAGCAGTCAGCTCCATGTTTTGAGCTTTTAAATCTAAATGTTGAAGTTTGATAAATTGGCGGTACTGCTGAACCAAAAGCATCCTCATAGTCGCCTGCATGAATTAATTTGGTGTTAAAACCTTTGTTTTTAGTATCCATTTTATAAAAATTTTTAAAATAATAAATTTAAGATTACAAAATTAAGAATAATATTTTAAATTACTAATATCCAATTAGCTACCGAGAAATAAATTAATACGCCACATATATCAGCAATAGAAGTAATTAAAGGTGCAGAAGCCGTGGCCGGGTCTAATTTTAATTTTGTGAAAATAAATGGTAATAATAGTCCAACTAAACTACCTGTTATTACAATTAAAAACATAGTGATAAATAAGACTAAAATTATTTCGGGAGCTCTAAAACTTGCCAACAAGACAACTGCTGCTGCCATTGTAACGCCTAATAATACAGACACCAAAAGTTCTTTCCAAATCAACTTATACCAGTCTTTAACTTCCACATCTCCTACGGCCAAAGCTCTAATCATAAGAGTTGCTGACTGCGAGCCTGCATTTCCGGCACTGTCAATTAAAAGTGGTAGAAAAAATACTAAAGCAACTACAGCTTCTATCATATTTTCGTAATATGAAATTGCAGCTCCAGAAAAAATATTCATAAAAACTAAAGCAATAAGCCACACAATACGGTTTTTGTAAAGATTAAAAACTCTTTCTTTTAAAGGATTTGTAATAGCTGTTTGTATAGACCCAAACTTGTGGAAGTCTTCTGTAGATTCTTCTTCGGCAACGTCCATAATATCGTCGAAAGTAACAATTCCAAGAAGCACTCCTTCATTATCTATAACTGGCAAAGCTACTCTGTCGTAATCGCTAAAAGCTTTAATGGCTGTTTCTTGATCGTCCATCACATTAAGAGCAACATACTTAGAATCAATTAAATCAGAAATTTTCTCTTCAGGATTTGCAAGAATTAAATCTTTAATTTTTATATCGTCAACTAATTTTCTATCATCATCAACAATATAAATTACGTTTAAAGTTTCTGAATCACGTCCATATTTTCTAATATGCTGGAATGCTTTTTCTACTGTATAATTTGCTTTAATGGCAACATATTCAGGAGTCATCAAACGTCCAATACTATCTTCGGGATAACCAAGAAGTTGAAGAGTAATTTGTTTTTCTTTTGGTGAAAGAAGCTGGATTAATCTTTGAGAAACTTTGCCGGGAAGTTCTTCAAAAAATGCGGTTCTGTCGTCAGGTTCAATATCATTTAATAAGTTTGAAAGATTTTGAACATTATGTGCAATACCATCAATTATATCTTCTTGCTTGTCTTGTGATAAAAGCTGGAAAACTTCTTTTGCCTGCTCTCTACTTAAAAGCCTAAAAACAATAATTTCTTCATTTTCATCCAAATCTTCCAAAATTTCTGCAATTTGGATACTATCATACTCATTCAAAGCTTGTTTTAAGCCTCTCCAGTTTTTGTTATCAAAAAAAGTTTGAAAATCGTAATTTACTTCAACCATTTTTTTGCCTCCTTACTTTTGCACTGTAAGGGGCATAAGACACCTTACAGCTGTGTTAATAAATAATTTTACTATGATAAGGGCCTTCGTCCATTTGTAAAAATTTTAATTTAAGTTGCAAAATTAAAAAAAAAATTAAAACTACTAAGAAAAAAGATTTTTATTTTTCTATCATTTTTGCTAAGACCAATTTATATCCACGGACATAGGTTTTTTAAATTGAAAGCAAAGTTAATGCGAGTTTAGGCAATTTAAAGCAAATCTTTTTAAAATAAAGTTTTTTTCATACAATATAGAATATATTTTTGCGTTCTTATTTTTACTAATTAAGAAGTAAATTGTGGTAGATTTTTTTAAAATAATTCTTTTGGTAAGCATAATATTTTTGCTAAGCTTAAACGCTTGCGATATTATTAATCCTTCTGAACAAGTCCCTTCGTTTATTACTGTTGATACAATCAAATTAAAAACAACAAGCCCGCAACAAGGCTCGCAAATTCATGCAATCACAGATTGTTGGGTTTATGTAAATAATAAATTAATCGGAATTTTTGAAGTTCCATTTAAAATTCCAGTTTTAGAATCAGGAATGCAAGAAATACAAATTGAACCAGGCATTAAAAACTCTGGTAGCGATTCAAAAAGAGAAGTTTACCCCTTAATGAAAGGTTGGTATCTTACAGAAAATTTTAGCGAAGGAGCGGTTTTAAAACTAGAACCTGAATTTGAATATAGAAATGTAGTTTTTGATTTAGTTGAAGATTTTGAAGATATTGGAATAGAGTTTGAAACAAGTTTAAATAGTGATACTACAATACAAATAATTTCTGGACCGGAAGCACAAGAAGGAAAATCAATGTATTTTGCACTTGATAACGAAAGGCGAAAATTTGAATGTTTAACCAGCAAACTTTACGAAATACCTAAAAACGGCAGAGCTTTTTTAGAAATAAGCTTTAAAGGAAACGGATATTTTAATTTTGGCATATTTTCTGTAGAGAATGTGGGGACAGGTCTTTCTGAAGTTAGAAAAAATGTTTATACTTTTAAACCAAAAGAAGATTGGACAACTATTTATATTGATTTGAATTATTACGTAACAAATGCAAAAGGAACAAGTTTTAGACTATTTTTTACAAGTGTAAGACCAGAAGATTCTAGTAATGACAAAACAGAAATTTTTATAGATAATATTAAATTAACTTATTTATTAAACCAATAATGCAAAAATCCAAACACAATTTAAAATACATCATCTTTGATTTTTTAGCTAGTTTAATAGCTTGGACTTTATTTTACGTTTTTCGCAAAACAAATATTGAACCTGAAGCCTTGGGACAAAGTGTACCAGTTATTTTTGATTACAAATTTTATGTAGCTTTAGTAATTATTCCTATTTTTTGGTTAGTTTTACATGTATTAAGCGGATATTATAAAGTTCCGTATCGAAAATCCAGATTGAACGAATTAGGACAAACTTTATTTACAACTATTTTAGGTGTTACTATTTTGTTTTTTGTATTTATTTTAGATGATTGGGTTGTTGACTATAAGCAATATTATAAACTTTATTTAGCTTTATTTTCATTACAATTTACATTTACTTATTTCCCTCGTTTAATAATAACCTCAATAGTAAACAAAAAAGTTCATTCTAGAAAATTATTATTTAATACATTAATTATAGGTAGTAATCACAAAGCAGTTAAACTTTTAGAAGAGTTTGAGTCTCAAAGGATTAGCTCTGGATTAAAGTTTGTTGGCTTTATATTTGTAGAAGACCAACAACATTATTTGTTAGAAGAACATTTACCTAAATTAGGTGGGTTAAAAGATATTAAAACTATTATTTCCGAATATAAAATTGAAGAAGTCGTAATTGCAATAGAATCAAAAGAACATTCAAAAATTAAAAATATTATTAATAAACTGCACGGAGAAAGAGTAATTATTAAGGTAATTCCTGATATGTATGATATATTAATAGGTAAAGTTAGAATGTCTTCTATTTTTGGACTGGCTTTGATTGAAATAAACCACAATATAATGCCTGTATGGCAACAATACACAAAAAGATTTTTAGATATATTTTTCAGCTTGTTTGCTATTATACTTCTAATGCCAGTTTATATTGCTCTGAGTATTGGTGTAAAATTAAGTTCACCCGGGCCTATTTTATATAGCCACCAAAGAATTGGTAAAAACGGAGAAGCTTTTAAAATTTTTAAATTTCGCTCAATGTATGTTGATGCAGAAAAAGATGGTCCGGCTTTAAGTAGTAAAAATGACAGTAGAGTTACGCCATTTGGAAAATTTATACGAAAAACCCGGCTTGACGAGTTTCCACAGTTTTTTAATGTCTTAAAAGGAGATATGAGTTTAGTTGGGCCACGCCCTGAGCGTCAATTTTATATTGACCAAATAACAGAAAAAGCTCCTCATTATTCCCATTTATTATCTGTTCGACCAGGAATTACTTCTTGGGGGCAAGTGAAATATGGTTATGCTGAAAATGTTGACCAAATGATTGAAAGATTAAAATATGATATAATTTATATCGAAAACCGCTCATTATTTATTGATTTCAAAATAATGATTTACACTATTAAAATAATTTTTCAAGCAAAAGGCATATAATTTTAAACAAATTAAATGACTGAACATCAATTAATTTAAAAAAATTAAGTATTATTATTTTCTTTATAAAAAAGTTTATATATTTGCACTCTCAAAATGAAAAAGTATTAATTTTAAAAAATATTAAAAATGACAAAAGCAGATATTGTAAACGAAATTTCAAAAAACACTGGAATTGAAAAATTAATTGTTCAAAAAACAATAGAATCGTTTATGGATGTTGTTAAAGATTCTTTAACACAAAATGAAAATGTATATTTAAGAGGTTTTGGTAGTTTTATAATAAAAACCCGAGCTGAAAAAGTAGCACGTAATATTTCAAAGAACACTACTATCACTATACCAGCCCACAAAATACCTGCTTTTAAACCGGCAAAATCATTTGTTACTGAAGTTAAAGATAAAAATAAAATTTAAAAATTATGCCAAGCGGAAAGAAAAGAAAAAGACATAAAATGTCAACTCACAAAAGAAAAAAACGTCTTCGTAAAAATAGACACAAAAAGAAAAAATAAACATTTTTCTTAATTTTTTTGTTATAATCAAACCTTTGCTTTCAGAGGTTTGATTTAATTTATTAATACTGTGTTGTATCGTGGACTTGCAAAAAGAAGATAATCAAAACGAACTTTTTATAGATGTTCGCAGTTCGGAAATTAACATAGCCTTACTAGAAAATAAAAAACTAATTGAACTTAATCGTGAGCATGCAAACATTGAGTTCTCGGTGGGGGATATTTATTTAGGTAAGGTTAAACGTTTAATGCCAGGACTTAATGCAGCATTTGTAAACATTGGTTATAAAAAAGATGCATTCCTTCATTATCTAGACTTAGGTGTCGGCTTTCAAACTTTAAATAAGTTTTTACACCTAGGTTTGCAAACCAAACAAAATATTTCTAATTTAAGAAAGATTAAAATAGAACCAGATATAAATAAAAATGGAAAAATATCTGATGTTCTAACTGTTGGTCAATATGTTATAGTTCAAATTGCAAAAGAACCTATTTCATCAAAAGGACCGCGATTAACTTCCGAAATTTCATTAGCTGGTCGTAATATTGTACTAATGCCTTTCAATAATAAAATTTCTATTAGTCATAAAATCAAATCGGTAGAAGAAAAAACCAGATTAAGAAAATTAATTGAAAGCATAAGTCCTGATAATTACGGAGTTATTGTTAGAACTGTTGCCGAAAAAAAAATGGTTGCAGAACTTGATAAAGAACTTAGTAATTTAGTTGATAAGTGGGAAACTATTTATAAAAAATTAAATTCTGCAAAACCACCTCAACTATTAATGGGCGAAGTAAATAGAACTACTGCTATTTTAAGAGATATTCTTAATTCTAGCTTTAATCAAATTGTAGTAAACGACCAAGCCGCTTTTGATGAAATAAGGTATTTTATTGAAGAAATTGCACCGGAAAAAAAGAAAATTGTTAAACTTTATTCTGATAAAGAACCTATTTTTGATTTTTATGGTATAGAAAAGCAAATTAAAACTGCTTTTGGCAAAACAGTTCCAATGAAAAATGGAGCTTATTTAATAATTGAACATACCGAAGCTGCCCATGTTATAGATGTAAATAGCGGTAATAGAAGCAACTCAGAACAAGGACAAGAACAAAATGCTTTTGAAGTAAATATGATAGCCGCCGAAGAAGTTGCTCGACAATTACGATTAAGAGACATGGGCGGAATAATTATTATAGACTTTATTGATATTCAAGACGAAAAAAATAAAAGAAAAATTTACGAGCGAGTTAAACAATGTATGGAAGGAGATAGAGCAAAATTCCATGTAATGCCGCTTAGTAAGTTTTGCATAATGGAAATAACAAGGCAAAGAGTAAGACCAGAAATGGAAATAAAAACTGCCGAAGTTTGTCCAACTTGCAAAGGCTCAGGAAAAATTTCAGCAAGCATAAACCTAATAGACGAAATTGAAAATAATCTGAAATTTATTCTTAAAAAAGAAAAACATAAATACTTATGTATAAAAACACATCCTTTTGTTTCAGCTTATCTAAACAAAGGAGTTTTTAAATCAACACGAAAAACCTGGCAAAAAAAATATAAATGTACAATTGAAGTATTACCAATGATAGCTTATACCTATATGGAATACCATTTTTTCAATTCAAAAAATGAAGAACTATTTTATTAATAATTAAATAAATTAACTTATGAAACTACGTAAATTTATGAAAGCTAGCGTTTTATTATTTAGCTTTTTTATTATTGGTTTATCAAACTCCTTTGCCCAGGTTAAAGAACCAGTTAAATTTAAAATGGAAATCGAAAATCTTGAAAATTCTATTTATGAATTGATTTTTGAGGCCGAAATTGATGATATGTGGCATTTATATGGTCAATATTTTGATTTAGGCGGACCAAGACCTTTATATTTTGATTTTGATGAAAATGAAAATTTTAAGCTTATAGACTCTGTTGTAGAGCTTAGCGAAGTAATTCACGAATTTGATGATGTTTTTGAAGTAAATGTCGCATACTTTGCAAAACAAGCAAAGTTTGTTCAAAAAATTGAAGTTTTAACTGATGAGGCTTTTAATATTACCGGAGAAATTAGTGGTCAGGCTTGCTATGACGATGGTGCTTGCATTAGTATTGGAGACGATATTTTATTTAAAATTAATGGTGGTGTCGAACTAAACACTAAGGAAAAAACTGATGCAAAAACGCCAGTTATTGTAACAGAAAATAAGTTTACTAATAAAATGGAAGATACATCTTCATTATTAGGTTTTTTCTTTTTATCATTTTTATTTGGAATAATTGGAATTTTAACTCCTTGCGTTTTCCCAATGATACCAATGACAGTTAGCTTTTTTATGAATAAATCTGAAAAACGCTCAAAAGGAATTATAAAAGCATTAATTTTTGGCCTTTCAATAACATTATTATATGCTTTGGTTGGACTTATAGTGTCTGTAACAAGTGCAGGTGCTAACTTTACAACTGTTTTAAGCACACATTGGATTCCAAATTTAGTTTTCTTTGTTTTATTTGTTGTTTTTGCAGCCTCATTGTTTGGCTTATTCGAAATAGTTTTACCTTCGGGATTAGCAAACAAAGCAGATGCTCAAGTTGATAAAGGTGGAATGCTAGCAGCATTTTTTATGGCTCTTACTACTGTTATTGTAAGTTTTAGTTGCACTGGTCCAATTATTGGAGCTTTATTAGTAAAAGCTGCTAGTGGCAAGGTATTAGAACCTCTAATTGGAATGCTTGGTTTTGGTTTAGGTTTTGCCCTGCCTTTCACTTTCTTAGCTCTAGTGCCAGGAATGATGAATAAATTACCAAAATCCGGTGGTTGGTTAAATTCAGTTAAAGTTATTATGGGTTTTGTAATTTTGGCTTTCTCATTAAAATATTTCTCAAACATAGACCAAAACTATCACTTAGGAGTTCTTAGCAGAGATTTATATCTTGTTATTTGGATAGTTATTTTTATAATGATGGGAATTTATTTATTAGGCAAAATCAAATTTTCTCACGATTCTGAACTTAAACATGTGGGATTTTTTAGATTATTATTAGCAATGGTTTCTTTTGTATTTGCAATTTACTTAGTGCCTGGACTTTTCGGAGCTAACTTAACACCAATTGCAGGACTATTGCCTCCAAAAACTTCTCAAAAATTTGATTTAACACAAAAATCTGCAACTAAGGAGTCTGCAAGTTATTATTGCGAATCTCCTGATTACGCTGATGTTTTGCATATGGCTTATAATGTAAATGGATATTTTGATTACGAACAAGCTTTTGAATGTGCTCAATCACAAAACCTGCCAGTTTTACTTTATTTTACAGGACATTCATGCTCTAACTGTAAAAAAATGCAAGCAGAAATTTGGTCTGAGCCTACAATAAATGATTATTTTAACAATAAACTTGTAGTAGCTGCATTATATGTTGATGAAAAATCAATAGAACTACCAGAAGAAAAATGGTTTAGCTCTTCAAATGATGGAAAAATCAAGAAAAAACTTGGAGATGTTAATGCTGATATTCAAATTGTGAATTTTAATACAAATACACAGCCTTATTATGTATTGATTAGTCCTGATGGAAAGGTTTTAGCAGAACCTATGACTTATGAACTAAATCCAGAAAAATTCTTAAACTTTTTAAATAAAGGAATTGAAGAATTTGAAAATAATTCTGAAGAATAATTTAAAAGCCCGATAATTCGGGCTTTTTTTATACTAATTTTCTAATAATATTCTTGCATTATCAATAGCTTGGCTAGTAAGTTTTTCTCCACTGATAATACCTGCAATTTCGGTAATTCTCTCTTCCCTGTTTAAGATTTTTACTTTTGTATATGTTCTCTTTTCATCACTATGTTTATAAATCTTATAATGATTTGTGCCTAAAGCCGCTACTTGTGCCAAATGAGTAATTCCAACAACCTGAAAACTCTCGCCTAAATCTTTCATTATTTTTCCCATTTTATTTGCAATTTCACCGGAAACACCTGTGTCTATTTCATCGAAAATAATTGTAGGAACAGAAGCCGCATGTGCGATTTGGGATTTTAAAGCTAACATTAATCTTGAATATTCTCCGCCTGAAGCAATCTTCTCAATTGCTTGGGGTGTAATGGATTTATTGGCAGAAAATAAAAAATTAATATTATCAAAACCATGTAAACTAAGTTTTGTGTCTCTGATGTTCTCAATAAGAAAATTTGCATGTTTTATTCCTAAATTAACAAGAATTCCTGTAATCTCTTTTTCAACTTTTGAAAATACTCTTTGTCTTTTTTGACTTAATTTTTCAGCAAACTCAAGGGTTTCTGATTTTAAAACTTCAAATTCTTTTTCTTTTACACTCAAACTTTGTTCTAAATTATCGCTAGAATTTATAAAATTTATTAAATCTAAATATTTATTTTTTAATTCTGAAATATTAGCAAGTTTATGTTTTTGCAAAAGCCCATTTATAAGATCAATTCTGTCATTGGTTTCTTGTAAAAGTTCGGGATTTATTTCGGCTTTATCTAAATCATCTTCAATTTGGGAATAAATATCCTTAAAATCTATTAAAATAGAGTCAAGTCGGTCGGCAAGGTTTTTAGCGGGTTTATATTTAACTGAAAGTTTAGAAACTAAATTTCTAATTTCTTTTAATCTTGCTTCTGCCGAAAATTCAATATCTCTAGCAAGATTTATAGAATTATAAAGACTTTCCTTTATTTCAACAGCATTTTCTAATAAAGACGATTTTTCTTCTAGTTCTTCAAGTTCATTTTCATCATTTATATTTGCTTGTTCAATTTGTTCGGCCTGAAATTGACAAAACTCTTTCTCTTTTATGTTTTTCTCTATTTCTATTTTTAATTTAGAAATTTCTGCTTCAAGTTTGTTCAAATTATTAAATTTTTCACTAAACTGACTTGCCATTTCTTTAGTTCCTGCAGCAATATCAACTATTTGGGTTCTAAATTGCATAAGGCCTAAGTTCAAATTCTCATGTTGAGAATGAATATCGATTAATTTATCGCCTATGGATTTTAAAACCGCAAGAGTAACCGGTGTGTCATTTATAAATGCTCTGGATTTTCCTTCTGGCAATATTTCTCTGCGTATAATTGTAGTTTTTTCAAAATCCAAGTCGTTTTTCAAAAAATCTTTTTGAAATTTATCTTGATTTAAACTAAATTTTGCTTCAATAATACATTTTCGAGTTTTATCGCTCAAAACATCTGTATCAGCACGTTTTCCTAATAATAATGAAATTGCATCTAACATAATAGATTTTCCTGCACCTGTTTCGCCGGTTATAACAGAAAATCCCGAATTAAAATTAATTTCTAAATTATCAATTAAAAGATAATTATTTATTAGCAAGGACTTTAGCATACTAATAGTTAGGCTCTTTCATTATTTTTTCATATTTTGTAGCATTAGCTGGGTCAGCTTCTTTCATAATATTATAAACTCTAGCTTTTTCGTCAGGAAAACCTTCTGAGAAAACATTTATAATTTCATCTCCCTTTGCTGTGGTATAAATACTCATCAAAAAAGAACCTGGTTTTTTTCTATGAATATTTTTTAATTTATCAATTGCACTTTCAATGCTACTACGTCCCTCTGCGGGTTTTTCGGCTAACTTATCCATTCCCTGCCTATGATACACATACATAAAATCTCGCATATCGGAATATTGGTTATTTAAAAGATTTTCGACCAACCAATATCTATTTTTCAAATTTTCGTAAGCTTTCCATCCAGCCTCTTGAGCCGACTGTGCATTTTGAACAATTCTTTCAGCTAATTGAAAATATGGAGTCCCTGCACTATTTCCAAAAGTATCATAATCCATTCCAATTATTATATAACAATAATATGCAATAATAGAAGTTAAATTTGAAGTATGTGAATTAATATTAAACTCTAAAGGTTCGCTTTCAACATATTTAAAATGAAAATTATTATCTAAATGATTAAAGACAGGCGACATATAAGAAGTACCAAAAACTGGCCGAGATGAAGTTACTTGGATTTTACCCTTAAACTCATCAGATGAAATTTGGTCTTCAACAGTAATAAATATATTACACTCAATTCTTTCGTCTCGGGAATAAACATGACTTGTCCAGTTTGTATTATTAATAAACTCATATAAAGCTTGTTGCATATCTTGAAACAGTTTATCATTTACTGTTCCTGGAATTTTTGAGTGATTTAATTGAATTCTGCAATCTAGTTCTTGTGCTTTCAAAAATGAAGCAAAAACTGTTAGTATAATTATTAAAATATAGTGTCTCATGATTTAGATTTTATAAATTTTTCTAAATTATCAATTATATCTTTAGCTACCAAATCTTTCGTTTTTAAATCAAACTCTAAAACTTCTTTATTATTGTTAATAATACTAATTTTATTAGTATCAAAATTAAAACCTGCACCACTATCTTTAATAGAGTTTAGCACAATAAAATCAAAGTTTTTTTTCTCAAGTTTTTTTTGTGCATTTTCAATTTCCTTCTCACTTTCTAAAGCAAAACCTATACTTATTTGATTTTTAGACTTTAATTTTCCTATTTCTGCGGCTATATCCTTATTTGCCTCAAGATTAATTGCTATATTATTTTGTTCTCTTTTAATTTTATTATCACTTTTATTTGTTGCTTTATAATCAGCAACAGCTGCAGCAAAAATCATTATTTCAGCAGATTTAGAATTTTGCATTACAATATCAAACATTTCGTCAGCCGAAACAATATTAATTATTTGAATATTTTTATTTTTTGTTTGAATATTAACAGGTCCTGAAATAAGTAATACTTCAGCCCCACGATTAGCACATTCTTCTGCAATAGCATATCCCATTTTTCCAGAAGAATAATTACTAATATATCTTACAGAATCAATTTTTTCTTGAGTGGGACCAGCAGTAATTAAAACTTTTTTATTTTTTAAAGTCTTTTTTTTTTCAAAAAACTCTATTAAAACTTTAAGAATAGCTTCAGGCTCTTCCATTCTACCTTTACCTATCAAACCACTTGCTAACTCACCTGATTGTGGTTCAATAATAAAATTTCCATAAGATTTTAAAATTTCTATATTTTTTTGATTTGCTGGGTGTAGATACATATCTAAATCCATAGCAGGTGCGACAAAAACTGGACATCTTGCAGACAAATAACTAGTTAGCAAAAGATTATCAGCTATTCCATTTGCCATTTTTCCTATTGTATTTGCTGTTGCAGGAGCAATAAGATATGCGTCTGCCCAAATTCCCAAATCAACATGAGAGTTCCAACTTCCATTTTCTGGATTGAAGAAATCAACTAAAATTGGGTTTTTTGACAAAGTAGCCAAACTGAGAGGTCCTATAAATTCTTTAGATAATGGTGTCATAACAACTTTTACTTCTGCTCCATTTGTAACTAAGAGTCTTACAATGTTTGCAGATTTATATGCAGCTATACTGCCGGTAATACCTAATAAGATTTTTTTACCTTTCAACATTAGTTTTAGATTACTTCTTCTATCCCTTCAGTTTCTATTTCTCTTGCACAATAAATATTATCTGATAAAAACTCTTCTAAAGCTATTAAAGATGGTTTTGGCAATCTTTCATAATACCTTGAAACTTCGATTTGTTCACGATTTTCATGAACTTCTTCAAGTGTATCTGTATAAGTTGCAAACTCTTCAAGCTTTTCGTATAATTCTTTACGCAAATCTGCATTAACTTGGTCAGCAAATTTTGCAATAATAACAACAGCTTCATAAACATTTCCTGTTTTTTCGGCTATTTCTACAATATTTCTAGTAACTGTAGAAACTGGAGCATCAATTTTTTTAAAGTCCATTTTTAGATTCTATAAATTTAACTGAATTTGTAAATATTTTTTCTGCTTCTTTAATTTTTTTTGAATTTGGAAATTTATCAATAAAAGCATAATAATCTTCTATAGTGTTTTTATATCTTTCGTATTGTTTTTCAACTATACTATTTTCTGCCAAAAGATAATCTGCTTTCATAATAGTAAACATAATATCTTCGCGATATTTAGTGTCAGGAAAGTCTTTTAATACGTTTTTTAACGCGGTAGTTGCAGCTTTATAATCCATTATATTATAATACAAAATTGCATTATTATAAGCTTTGGTTTCTAATTTAAATTGAAGTTCATCAATATTTTTTTCGGCTTCTGCTCGTTTTTCTGAATTTGGATATCTTTCAACAAAAAATTGCAATTCAGAAATTGCTGCTTCTGTAAATGTTTGTTCTAAAGACACTTCCGGAGAAATTAAATAATAACAATACGCAGCTATATAGCTTACTTCTTCAGCATATTCGCTAGAAGGATAAATTCTAACAAAATCTTTAAACAAATAAGCTGCTAAAGAATATTCACCAAGACCGTAAGAGCAATAAGCATTATAATAAGCAACTTTTTGAGCTTTGTCGGTTGCTCTATAAATTCCTTTTAAATCTTCAAATAAAGCTTGAGCTTTATAATAAGCTCCGGCTTCGTAATATTCTACTGCTTTTGTATATTTTAATTCGTAATCTGAGCTTTTTACTAATTTTGAATATTCGCTACACGAATTAGTTAGCACAGCAATTACAATTACAAGTAAAACAAAAATATGTTTTGAATATATTTTAAACATTTTGCAAATATATACTATATTAATGAAATAACGACAAAAAAAGTAATTTCTACTTAAAAAATATTGTTAAAGTATTTTTTAAAAGTGTAAAAGTTTATTGTATTAGTCCTTTATCACTTATCCACTTAATGGCTTCTCGTTTGCTCAAGGGTTTTAGACTAGAATTGTTTACAACAAAATCAACCACCCATTTATAATCAACTTTTGAATAATCTCTCAATGCCCAACCTATTGCTTTTTGAATAAAAAACTCTTCAGAGTCAGTATTCTCAAGTATGTGTCTTGTTAAAATATCTAAATTAGTTTCTTTTTTATATCTATTTTGATAAATAATAGACACTCTTTTTAACCAAATATTATTTGATAGCGACCAAGAGTCGGTAATTGCTTCCTCTAAATTTCTATTTTTTAAGAAAAATGGACTAACTAATTTGCTACTAATTAAATCAACGCTATCCCACCATGATTTATTTAGGATTAAACTTTCGAAAAACACAATATCTGTTGGAGCCCACTTCTTTTTGTGTTTCATTATCATGTTTACGGCAAAATAATGATATTCTCTTTCGGGCAAGTTAAAAAGTTCTCTAACAATAGCTTTTGTTTCATCATATGCCGGAATAGGGAAAGTGTTAAAAAATATTTTAAAAAGTTCTTTTCGCTTAGGAGCAGAAATCCCAATAAATGGAAATTTAAACTTCATGTATTTAGACATTTTTTCTGCTTCTTTTTTATCACGATGTTTTTCAAAAAAATCTTGTATTTTTCTTACATAATCAGGTAATAACATAATTTTTCATTTTTACTATTTATGTTTGGCAAAACTAAAACAAAACTTGCTAATTTCAAAATGCAAAAGCAAAATAAGTTGTTAAATTATAAATAATTATAGCAACATTTTGTTTTATTACTTAAATGTTATATTTTTAACACTTTAAATTCATGGGTGAACTTATAAAAATATTGAAAATATTGTGTTTATTTCCTTTAATGCTAATTTATAGGAGTGCAGTAGTTTTTAGGAACTTTTTATATGACTCTAAAATTTTAAAATCCCAAGAATTTGAAATCCCAATAATTTCTATTGGAAACATAAGTGTAGGAGGAACAGGAAAAACTCCACATTCAGAGTTTTTAATAGAAATGTTGCAAAACGAATTTAAAATTGCAGTTTTAAGTCGAGGTTATAAGCGTAAAACAAAAGGTTTCAGATTAGTAGAAACTAATGATTCGTTTTTATTTAGCGGGGATGAAGCTTTACAAATAAAGCAAAAATTTCCAAACACAATTGTTGCTGTTAGCGAAAACAGAGTTAAAGGTGTTTTGCAATTAATATCAAAATTTCCTGATTTGAATTTAATAATTTTAGACGATGCTTTTCAACATAGAAGGATAAAACCTGGACTTTCGATTTTGCTTAATAATTTTAACCACCCTATTAGTAAAGACTTTATTTTACCTTTAGGTTGTTTGCGAGAGCCTAGAAGTTCTGCTCATAGGGCTCATTTGGTTGTTTACACAAAATGCCCTAACAAATTAAAACCTATTGAAAGACGAATTTTAATTAAAGAGGCAGAGGTTTATCCTTATCAATATTTATTTTTTACAACATATAAATATTTAGATTTACAAGCAATTTTTAACCAAGACAAAAAAACTATAACTAATTCTGAATTAAAAAACTATAATATAATTCTAATATCAGGAATTGCAAAACACACTAGTTTATATAATTATTTTAAAGAAAATTCGAAAACCGTAAAGCATATTAAATTTTCTGACCATCATAATTTTAAAAAGCGAGATATATTAAAAATAGAAAAAGAATTTAAAACTATAAAACAACCAAGTTTAATAGTAGCAACAGAAAAAGATGCAGTAAAACTTAAAGAAAATAAATTTATTTCTCAAGAAACAAAAAATATATTATATTGCGTTCCGATAAAAGTGGAATTATTGGGTAGCGAAGAAGAAAATAAACAATTTAATAATCAAATTTTTACTTATGTTAGAAATAATAAAAGATACAGTAAGTTATATAAAAACGCATATTCAGGCTGAACCTGAAATAGGAATTGTTCTAGGCACAGGCTTAGGCGGATTAGTAAACGAAATAGACATTCAAACTAGTTTGAGTTATGAAAAAATACCAAACTTTCCTGTTTCTACAGTTGAAGGACATAGCGGGAAATTAATTTTTGGCAAATTAGCAAACAAAAATGTTGTTGCTATGCAAGGTCGCTTTCATTTTTATGAGGGCTATGAAATGAGCCAAGTAATTTTTCCAATAAGAGTAATGAAATATTTAGGTATAAAAACTTTATTTTTATCAAACGCTAGTGGTGGGGTAAATCCAGATTTTGAAATTGGAGATTTAATGATAATTACCGACCATATTTGCTTGGTTCCAAACCCACTAATCGGCAAAAATGAAGCTCAATTAGGCACTAGATTCCCTGATATGAGCGAAGCTTATGATAAAAATTTAATTTCAAAAGCTGAACAAATAGCTCAAAATCTTGGAATAAAAGTAAAAAAAGGAGTTTATACTGCAACAACAGGACCTACTTTTGAAACTCCTTCAGAATATAAATATTTTAGAATAATAGGCTCAGACACTGTTGGAATGTCAACAGCACCAGAAGTTATTGCTGCACGACATATGGGATTGCCATGCTTTGCAATGTCAATTATTACAGATTTAGGAGTGCCAGGAAAAATTATTGAAGTTACTCACGAAGAAGTGCAAAGAGTTGCTACTAACACTGAAACTAAAATGACTAAAATATTTAAAAAATTGATAGAGGAAATTTAATTATTAAAAAATTTATTAAAAAAAATTCTTAACTTCTTAGAAACTTTGTTTTATATTTGCATAAAATGAAGAATAAGTTTTCACATATAAACCCAAGCTTTTATTGTGTTCTTATAATATTTATAATTTCTGTTTCCATATTTTCCTGTTCACCTACAAAATATGTGAGCGAAGGAGATTATTTATTAGCTAATTCAAAAATTAATATTGAAGGCGATAATATTGATAAAGAAGATTTAGAAAGCTCACTAAGACAAAAACCTAATAGAAAAGTCTTTGGGCTAAGATTTTATTTAATGATTCACAATAGCATAAATCAGGATAAGGAAAAATTAAGAGAAGAAAAACGCAAAATAAAAGAAGCAGAAAAAAATGCAAAAAGAAAGGCAAAAGGAAAAAATCCAAAAGATAAATTTTATATTACTCGTTGGCTTTCAGGAATTGGTGAAGAACCAGTAATTTATGACGAGTTTGCAACAGAAAAATCTATTTCAAATATGTATTCTTACTTAAAAGCACAATCGTATTATGATGCCCAAATAGATTTAGTTACAAGCACAAAAAAGAAAAAAATTAACACTACTTATAATATAAAAACTGGAGAAGCTTGGATAATTAGAAGTATTGAATATGATATTTTAGACCCTTTAGTAAAAGAACTTGTAATTTTAGATAGCGAAAACTCATTAGTTAAAATTGGTAAAAACTTTAACACGGATATACTTCAAACAGAGCGTGAAAGATTAGTAAGAATGATGAAAACAAATGGGTATTATTATTTTACAATAAACAACATCCATTTTTTTGCAGATACTATTAAGAACAAACACGATGTCGATTTAAAAATTACATTGAGAAAATCTTTTGCAGAAGATAATATTTACAATTCAGAGGCATTTACTTATCAAATGATAAGAAATATAAATATTTATACTGATTATGACCCAAAGCAAGCCTCAACCAATACCGAAGCTTATCTGTCTTCTTTTAATAAAGAAAGTATAGATGGGATAAATTTATTTTACAAAGATAAATTACAAATTAAGCCTTCAGTAGTTTTACAATCTTGCTTTTTAAAACTCGGAGACAGATATAATATTGTAAATATTGAAAAAACACATAGTCATCTTTCTAATTTAAAGCAGTTTAAAATAATTAACGTAAAATTAAATTCCTCCGAAGATTTGCCTTTAGACAGCCAAAAAGAAAGATTTCTAGATGTAAATATTTATTTAACTCCATTAAAAAAGCAAAACTACTCCTTAGAACTTGAGGGCAACAACACTTCAGGCAATATCGGAATGGGAGCTGCTGTAACTTATAGTAATATAAATGTTGTGAAAAAAGCCCAAATATTTTCAGCAAAAGCCATGCTTTCTTTCCAAACTTTAAAAACTGAAGAAAGTATAGAAAAACTAAAACTTTTCAACACATTAGAATATGGCTTGGAATTTAGGGTAAATATTCCAAGATTATTAATACCTTTTTGGGATAATTACGAGTTTGTAAAAAATCACAATCCAAAAACACAAATTACAACTTCGTTTAATTACCAGCAGCGACCCGATTACACGCGTTATATTGCCAATGCTGCTTTTGGGTATATATGGAAAGGTGGTAAAAATAATTATATAACTCATTTAGTAAACCCAATAGAGTTATATTCTGTTAAAATTTTAGATTTTAATCCTGATTTTCAAAAGCAAATAGAAAATTTATATATTAAATATTCGTATCAAGACCAGTTGTTTTCTGCAATAAGCTACAACTTTATTTATAATAATCAAAGTTTAACAAAATCTCGTAACTTTTCATATCTATGGTTAAATTTAGAAACAAGTGGTAATTTGCCTGCTTTGGCATACAAAGGCTTAAATATAGAGCCAATCGACGGTTCATATAAATTTCTTGGATTAGAATTTGCACAATTCGCAAAAATAGATTTAGATTACAGATATTACCAAGTTTTTGATAAAAATCACAGTTTAGTATATAGAGGATTTGCCGGCTTAGGTTTACCTTATGGAAATTCCACCTCAGGTCTGCCTTTTATAAAAAAATATTTTGTTGGTGGTGCAAATGATTTAAGAGCTTGGCGTGTAAGGTCTATAGGACCGGGGACTTATTCAAATCCTAATAGAAATTATGACCAAATTGGGGATATGAAGTTGGTGTTGAATCTTGAATACCGCTTTCCATTATTTTCTATACTTAATGGAGCTGTGTTTTTAGATGCAGGAAATATTTGGGCTGTTGATAAAAACGATAACCGTGCCGGAGCTCTATTTGACCTTTCAAGATTTTATAACGAAATTGCAATAGGTACCGGTTTAGGAGCGCGTATAGACCTTTCATTTTTTATTCTTAGATTTGATTTTGGTATTCCAATACATGACCCAAGTTTAGCTCAAGAAGAAAAGTGGTTTTCCGCTTTTAAAGACTTTAGATTAAGAAATTTTGCAATGAATTTTGGTATAGGTTATCCTTTTTAAAATATTTTAATATGCTTAATAAAACAAGCTTAGCTTTAATTTTATTTTTAATTTCATTTAGTTTATTTTCTCAAACTCGGGTGTTTGTTGGAATAAATCCATCAGTAAATTTGAATAGAGATTATCCTCAAGGGGCTTTTGATTTGAATATTGCTCCTTTAACTGTTGAAATTCCAATTAGTAATAATTTTGACATAAGATTGATTTCCAAACTAAACTATGGTTTTAGAACAACAGGAGGTGCTTTAGTTAGTGCAGGTGCCGAAATAGGTGTTCCAATTTATATTCATAGAGGCGAATTTGAAAATAATATTCCTAATGGATTTTATATTTCTTCAGGATTTTTATTGTTGAAAAATCTTATCTATAAACATAATGAAAAAGCAATATTTTTTGAACCAGGTTATAATTTTGTTTTTAACGATAAATTTAGTTTAAGCCTCGGCTTACAATACGGACGTGCATATTATAATTATACTGACGGGAGTAAATTACAAACCAACCATTTTGGAATAAAAGTAATTTTAGGGTTTTGGCTATAAAATATTTTTTAAAAACTTATTCCTACCTAATCCTCAACCCATCTAAATCTTTTAAATTTCCATTAAATACATTCATATCAACATTTCCTTTTATTCCTTTTATTTCAGCTTTATCAGTAAATTGCCAGAATACCCAATCTTCATTTATATTATCAGGATTTTTTTTGGTGTTATACCAAGCAATCCACAAAGGATATTTTTCAAAACGTTTATCATGAATAAAAGTATTTAAATAATAATTATGATAAGTATATAAAATTGGGCTAACCCCATAATGCTCTTCAACGATTTTAAGCCAATTAAGCAAACCCAATTTTAATTTTGGTAAATTTTGCACCTTACTATATTTTTCAATATCTAAAATTGGCGGCAAATCACCCCTCTCAAGAACTACATTTTTTATAAAAAAATTTGCTTGTTCTGTACTGTTTTCATTAGGCCTATAATAATGATATGCTCCTCTTAAAATCTGATTTTCTTTTGCACTTTTCCAATTATAATTAAACTTAATGTCTTTGTGATTTTTACCAGCACTTGCCCTAATAATTATAAAATCAAGCTTTTCTTCAGAACTTAAAACTTTCCAATCTATATTATCTTGATATTGCGAAACATCTATTCCATAAACATTATAGTTTTCAATTTTTAATTTTGAAAAATCACCTTTAACATGATGATTAGGGAAGAAGAAACTTGTAATTTCTTGAAAATTCCAATAAATTAAAAAACCAAATATTAAAACAACAAAAAATATAAATATATTCCACCTTTTCCTGATTTTTTTCTGTTTTTTACTCCTCCTTTTCGCCATTATTCTATAAAATTATCACAAATATATTGTGCTATTTGAACTGCGTTTGTAGCAGCTCCCTTACGTAAATTATCGGCAACTATCCATAAATTTACAGTATTTTCACAAGATTCATCTCTTCTTACTCTACCTACAAAAATATGATTTGAGTTTTCCGCAATTAATGGCATTGGATAAATATTTTTTTGAGGATTATCCAAAAGACTAAGACCATTTGTTTCTTCAATAGTATCTTTAATTTCAGAAATTTCAAATTTATTTTCAAGCTCAATATTCACCGATTCGCTATGCCCACCAAAAACAGGAACACGCACAACTGTAGCAGTAATTTTAAGATTGTCTAAACCTAAAATTTTACGAGTTTCATAAACTAATTTCATTTCCTCTTCTGTATAATTATTTTCTAAAAACTCACCTCCCTGTGGAATGCAGTTTAAATCAATTTGATGTGGATAAGCCATTTGTTCCGGCTTTTGTCCGCTTCTTTCTGCAATTAATTGATTTATTCCTTTATGACCACTTCCAGTAACAGATTGATAAGTGGAAATAATTACTCGTTTTAGTTTATATCTCAAATGAAGAGGCCACAAAACTGTAGCAAGCTGAATAGTACTACAATTTGGGTTTGCAATTATTTTGTTTTCTTTTTCTAAAATAGAAATATTTACTTCAGGAATTATTAAAGGAATATTTTCATTCATTCGCCAAGCTGAAGAATTATCAACAACAAAACAAGAATTATTTGCGAAATTTTCTGCCCATTTTAAAGAAACAGATTTTCCGGCTGAAAAAATTGCAATATCAGGTTTTTGCTCCAAAGCTTGCTCAATACTGATAATTTTATATTCTTTTCCAAATAAATATACAGACTTGCCTAAGGATTTTTCTGAAGCAACGGGAATAAAATCATCAAATTTAAAATTAAATTCTTCTAAAACTTTAAGTAAACTTGCCCCAACCATTCCGCTAACACCAATTATTGCTAATTTCATAAGTTTAAAAATTTTCTTTTATGTAAAAATACAAGTTTTTTGCCATTTAAAAAGATTTTATTATATTAATTTTAAAAATATCAAAGTAAATTTAATTAAAACCATGTTTATTAGAATTTAATTTTTAAAAAAGCTAAAATTTTATTAATTTTGTTTCCTAAACTTAACACATTTATAAAATAAAAAATTACAATATTTATGTATTCAAATTATCAAGAGTTTTTACAAAAAGAAATTTCAGAAATAAAAGAAGCAGGTCTTTATAAATCTGAAAGAGTTATTGTTTCTCCTCAAGGAGCAGAAATAGAAGTTAGTAGTGGCAAAAAAGTTTTAAATTTTTGTGCTAATAATTATTTAGGATTATCTAACAGTCCAGAGTTAATTCAAGCAGCAAAAAACGCGTTAGATACTCATGGTTATGGAATGTCTTCTGTAAGATTTATTTGTGGAACAGGAGATTTGCACAAAGAATTAGAAAGAAAAATTGCAGAATTTTTTGGAACAGAAGATACAATTCTTTATGCAGCTTGTTTTGATGCAAACGGTGGTGTTTTCGAACCTTTATTTAGTCAAGAAGATGGAATTATCAGCGATGAGTTAAATCATGCTTCAATAATTGATGGAGTTAGATTATCTAAAGCTCAGCGTTTTAGATTTAAAAATGCTGATATGGTAGATTTAGAAAAACAATTAATTGCAGCAAAAAATTGCAGATTTAAAATTATTGTTACTGACGGCGTGTTTTCAATGGACGGAAATATTGCACCTCTTGATAAAATTTATGAATTAGCAAATAAATACGATGCTTTAATTATGCTTGACGAGTCTCACTCGGCAGGAGTTGTTGGTAAAACCGGTCGTGGACTTACAGAATATTTTAATTTGAAAGGAAAAGTTGAAATTATTACCGGAACTTTAGGCAAAGCTTTTGGAGGAGCTATAGGTGGTTTTACAACAGGAAAAAAAGAGATTATTGAAATGTTACGTCAAAGATCAAGACCATATTTATTCTCAAACTCAATTCCACCTCTTGTTGCTGCAGCAGGAATTAAAATGATTGAAATGATGAGCGAAACCAATAAATTACAAGACAAACTTCATTTCAACACAGAATATTTTATGGAAAAAATGAGCAAATTAGGCTTTGATATTAAGCCTACAGCCTCTGCTATTTGCGCAGTAATGCTATATGATGCTAAACTTGCTCAAGACTTTGCCGCAAAACTTTTAGACTTAGGTATTTATGTAATAGGATTCTCATTCCCTGTAGTTCCACGTGACCAAGCAAGAATTAGAGTACAACTTTCAGCTGCTCACGAAAAAGAACACTTAGATAAGGCAATTATAGCTTTTGAAAAAATTGGTAAAGAATTAGGAGTTATAAAATAACCAAAAAATAATTGTGGCTTATTTCAATTTAAGCCACAATTATTTCATCACAAAACACTTAGCTAACTTGTGCACTTTTTTATATTTTATAACAGGAGCTTAATATATTGTAATTCACTCAATCTCAATTTTATCAATCTCCTTCATCAATCTGTCTGTTTCAGAAAGGGCAACAATTATTTTTTGATAATGCAAAATATCCTCAAATTCTAATTTGCGGTCTTTACGGTCTTTCAACCATTTTTGAGCTGGTTGATAGCCACCAATGTAAAACTCCCAAGCCACTTGTGGAACATTGTCAAAATATTGGATTTCGTTGATATAAACCTTACCGTTTTCGTATTTCAGTTTGCTGACAACATTATCTCCATCTAATGGATATTGTGTTATATATTTTTCAACAACAGCACTTTCCAACAAATGAATTTGGCGAATTTGCTGACCCAATTCAACCAATTCCCAAAATGTTTCTTTGTCCTTTGGATATGGCACTCTCGGAAAATCTATCTTTAAAAATTCTTTGTACTTTTCTCGGTAAGTCGGTGAATGTAAAACAGCATAGATATAATCCAAAATATCAATTGGTGCAAAGGTGTTTTCGACTGTTTCTTTTTCGTTGGTAAAAGTTAAATCCAAATTTTCAGCTATTTTTTGTACACTCGTTTTATTCAAATTAGGAACTCGCTCTTTTTCTGCAAACATACCATCGGTGGATGAGTCGGGATAGAGGTAGAGAGGGAAAATGTTATCAATACTCACACTATCGGAACGTATAAATCCATTTGAAATAATGTTTTTTGAACAAAAGTAATAACTAACAGGATTGACTTGTGGTTGTCTATTGACACTTACTAATCCTATATTTTCACCTTTTAAGAAATGTTGCATGACTTCAGTTCTGGGGTAGCAATAGAATCCTTTAGAATTTCCCGTATAGAATGACCATCGAGTATCAAATGGTCTATAAGATACTTCAACAAATTTTCCTTTATTAGGATAGTTTTCTGATAAATCCTTTTTTGCAAAATTAACTTGCCAATCTCTTACATCTTTTCCTAATTTAAATTTTCCTCTGGCATCTTCATCGTCTAAGGAAAGAAATTCATCAATGGTTGCTATTACTTCTTCTTTAGTAGAATGTATTGTGAAATTATCACGAGCGGTAACAATACCAACTGAATTTACCGGAAACAATTCATTTACTTGAAATCCTTTTTCATATTCATCCAATAATCCCAAATCCTTATAAACAAAAAAATAATTAGGCTCAACGGGTTGTAACTCATTCCACTCAATCGAATGCATATTATTTGCAATCAAGAAATCGTATTTATCTTCTCGTTTTCCGTAGATGTCGTGGTGAAAAACTTTACCTAATTCATTCGATTTTTTCTTTCCAGTTTTTACAAATATATTTATCGAAACGCCTTGCATAATGTCAAATACATTCATATCTGCACTTCCGTCTGGTGCCGTTTCTTTTTTCTTGGCATTTCCGTGTAAATCTATCGTATAAATATTGTCGTAGGTTTTTAGCAAGTTCCATCGCATTCCACGAAAAGTAGGATTATCTAAAAAACCGTGAGGATTGATAAACGCTAAAACGCCACTTTCGTTTTTTTCTATAAAATGCTGACCATATCGCAAAAACTTTACATAATCATCATTTATCCATTTTGGATTTCGTTCTTTTAACCTCTCTTTTCCTCCTGGTTCTTTTTTATAATCATCCATAAGGCTCATAATCCATTCGCCTTTGTTGGCGCTTTCTCCGCTATACGGCGGATTTCCCATTACCACCATTACAGGTGTATCTCGTTTAATGTAGTTCGCTTCGTTTGCTTCGGTGCTTAACCAGTTGGCAAAAAGTGTTCCTGTTTCGGGGTGGCTTTCTTCTAAACTATTGGTTAAAAACACACGTAAACGCTGCTCTTTGGTAGGTTTATAGCCCGTATCCTTCAGTAATAAATCTAATTTAAGGTGAGCCATGGCGTAACTTGCCATGAGCAGCTCGAAGCCGTTCAATCGTGGTATTAAGTGGTTTTCAACGTAACTACTCCATATACCCTGTTGCCCTTCAAACTTTTTGTGAATGTGTTTTATTGCTTCGGCAAGAAAAGTGCCCGTTCCTGTGGCTGGGTCAAGTATCTGTACTTTGTGTACCTCTTGTTCTACCTTCTTGCCCTGTATGTCAACCTTTACTTTGGTTTTGCTTGTATCTGCCAAACCTTGCGGCAAATCAAATTCGGTCTTTAAAATATCGTCAACCGCACGAACAATAAAATTCACAACGGGTTGCGGTGTGTACCAAACTCCACGGGCTTTTCTGAGTTTTGGGTCATATTCGCTTAAAAAAGTTTCGTAAAAATGGATAATTGGGTCTTCCATTTTGGTTGATTCTCCATAGCCCTTTAAAATTTCTTCCACATTACACGCCAAAAATATCTCTGCAAGGTTTTCAACCACCCATTTAATTCTGTCGTCAATGTCTGGACCTGCAATGTAGCCAAACAATCGCCTTAGAAAAGGATTAGATTTTGGAATCAGCTCAGCTGCTTCTTGTCTGCTAAAATCATCTAAGGTAGGGTCGTGCAATCGAGCTGCAAACATTCCATACGCAATGGTTTGTGCATAAACATCTGCAAAACCTTGTGGTGTAATATCGTGAATCAAAATTTGTTTGAAAGCCAACATTTGTTCTTT
The DNA here is from genome assembly GCA_023228725.1 of Bacteroidales bacterium. Classification (GTDB taxonomy): domain Bacteria; phylum Bacteroidota; class Bacteroidia; order Bacteroidales; family ML635J-15; genus Bact-19. Next base: position 28,011 of record JALOAQ010000023.1, read on the forward strand.
TAGCGTACTGTTTTCTTGATTTATTTCATCACTGGTTAAAGATTTCTCAATAATATCTGAAAGCAGGCGTGCTTTGCCTGCCATCATTTCAGCTAGTTTTTTGGGACTCTTAATAGTCTGCCCAATGTGTAATGCAAAATTTTTAATGAGGTTGGTAAAACTTTCAAAGTTTTCTGATAAAGGTTTTATGCCTTTTTCTGTTACTTCGCCAATCGCAACTTTAATTACAAATTCACCCTCACGGTATAAATGAAAATCCAGATAGTCAGTAAATATTAAATTATTCAAAGATGCTTTATATCGGTCGAATTGTTCTTTATTTCCATTTTTCTTCGCACCTTCAAGGTCTTTATCGCCTATGTCTTTTGCTTCGATAAATCCAACTGGGATATCCTTTTTTGTCAAGATATAATCAGGGGCACCGCAACTTTGTCTTTTCGGTTCATTAGTTGCTCTAATATCTGGAACTAAGCTTTCTAAAAGCTGTTGCAAGTCTCCACGAAAAGTATGTTCAGTCGCATTGCCTAATTTGTAGCGTTTGTTTATGTTGTCTATGTATTCTTCTATTGTCATTTTTTTTATATTTAAGTAGCAAATTGTCTGTTTGTATTTGTCTATTTACACTGACGGCTAACTCAGCTATCCACCAAATCCAGAAATAAGCCACTAACTTGTTACGCAATATTTCCTACAAAATTACTAATATTTTTTATAAAACAAAGCTCCTATTAGTTTTAAAAAATAATTGTGGCTTATTTCAATTTAAGCCACAATTATTTCATCACAAAACAGCCAGGCTTTTTTACCTTTGCCAATATGCCAATTGGGGCAAAATTTTTGAGCCTCTATTTTAATTTTTAAATATCTAAGTTCCAAATCAAGATTTTCTATTTCAACCTCTTGTATATCAGTAAGATTTGCTTCTTTTTCATCAGGATTTTTTAATCTTACAATATTTTACGAGATATAATTTTTCCCATCTAATGAAATTAAAATAGAGTGGCTTGTGTTTCAATTTTTGGGTGAAAAGTCCCGATAATCATAAATGGATTTTTTCCTGTAATTAAAACTTTTGTTTTTGCCATTTTAAATGTGTTTTACTTC
>JALOAQ010000160.1 GCA_023228725.1 Bacteroidales bacterium
AAAAAGGAGTTAAAAGTCCATAAAGTCGAAAGTGCTTCTCGCATTTCGCCCACTAACAAGTAAATACTAAGCACTAAATACTAGATACTTGTTTCGAAGTTAACTAGGCATGGAAGAAACCCAATCTAGAATACAAATCTTTTATTATTTTTGCACTTAAATAAAACCAAAATTGAGTTTTACTGTTTAATGAACAAGATAAATAAATAAAGAAATGACAAAGCAAAACAAAGTAATTTTAATGATTTTAGACGGCTGGGGTAAAGGAAATGGACAAAAAGCCGATGTTATAAGTAATGCAAAAACGCCTAATTACGATAAGTTTATTGAAATTTATCCAAATTCTAACTTGCTTACTGATGGTGAAAATGTTGGCTTACCTAAAGGACAAATGGGAAATTCAGAAGTCGGACATTTGAATATTGGTGCCGGACGTGTTGTGTATCAAGACTTAGTTAGAATTAATAAAGAAATAGAAAGTGGAGAGTTTTTTAAAAACCCAAGTTTGTTAAAAGCATTTAATTATGCAAAAGAAAATGATAAGCAAGTTCATCTTTTAGGTTTGGTTTCTAATGGCGGAGTTCATTCAACAGAAGATCATTTGCTAGCAATAGTAAAGCTTTCAGATGATTTAGGATTGAAAAAAACTTATATTCATGCATTAACTGATGGTAGAGATACTGACCCAAAAAGTGGAATTGGCTTTATGAAAAAAATTACCAATGCTTTAGAAAATTCAAATGTGAAGCTCGCAAGCCTTGTTGGGCGTTACTACACAATGGATAGAGATAAAAGATGGGAGAGAATTAAAAAAGGATATGACTTAATGTTGCAAGGAATTGGAGAAAAATCGATAGATATTTTAAAATCAATGCAAGAGTCTTATGATAACGGTCTTACAGATGAATTTATTAAACCTATTGTAATGACTGACGACAAAGGAAATCCTATAAGTAAAATTCAAGAAGGAGATGTGCTTATTTGCTTCAATTTCAGAACTGACAGATTAAGACAAATTACAAATGTGCTTACACAAAACAATATGCCCGAATATGGAATGAAAACTCTTGATTTAGAGTATTTTACAATGACTCGTTATGATGAAAGCTTTAAGGGTATAAATGTAATATATGAAAAAGATAATTTGAATAATACTATAGGAGAAATTATTTCTAAAAATGGCTTAAACCAACTTAGAATTGCAGAAACCGAAAAATATGCTCACGTAACTTTCTTTTTTAGCGGTGGACGTGAAGAAGAATTTAAAAACGAAACAAGGATTTTAATCCCTTCGCCTAAAGTTGCAACCTATGATTTACAACCTGAAATGAGTGCAAACTTGGTTAAAGAGGCTTTAATTTCTGAAATTAATAAAAATTTACATGATTTATTAGTTGTTAATTTTGCAAACTGCGATATGGTAGGGCATACAGGAGTTTATGATGCAATTATAAAAGCTGTTGAAACTGTTGACCAAGCAATGGGCGAAGTAGTTGAAGCAGGTATTAAAAATAATTATACAATTATAATAATTGCCGACCATGGAAATGCTGATAATGCTTTAAACGAAGATGGAACGCCTAACACTGCCCATTCTTTAAATCCTGTGCCTTGTATTTTAATAAATTCTGAATATAGTGAAATAAAAGACGGAGTATTGGCAGATATTGCGCCAAGTATTTTAAAAATAATGAATTTATCTATTCCTGACGAAATGAAAGGCGAAATTTTAATGTAGAATGTAAGTTCAATTAGCAAATGCAATTCGGGGGACATTGTCTCCCGTTTTGGAGAAAATTGAAAAAGTGAACACAGCGACTATACAATTAAAATCTGATTTATTTGTACCTGGTGATAAAATTCTCACAAAACTTTCGTATTCACATATGGAACAAATTCTTAGCATTGAAGACCCCCTCAAACGAAGCTTTTATGAGATTAAATGTATTAAAGTGGCTTCTTCGTTTTTCGCTTCGCTCAAAACTCGAAGGTAAACAACCACTAATTGCACTAATTTACACTAATTTTGGCTTCTCGCATTTCGCTTCGCTCAAAACTCGAAGATGACAACCACTAATTGCACTAATTTACACTAATTTTGGCTTCTCGCATTTCGCTTCGCTCAATGCTCTAAGAGAAAGATTTTTATTGGCGGTGCTTTATGTAGGGGAGATTTCTCGCGAAGCAGAGCTTCGCTCGAAATGACCGATAATTATCGGTCGGTAGGTGGGGTTGAATTTTCCGCCTGTTTTGTCATGATTTTTGTTTTGCTTTGCAACAAAAATCCCGCCAAAACCCCCACTTTTTACAAAACCAACACCCCCAATCTAGATTATACGTAAATTTCATAAAAAAGTTTCGTTTTTCACCTACAAATCGGTTCGAGTTTTAAAACTCGGACTTTTTTAATTTTAATTGGTATAATTTTGAGGAATATTAACACATAAAGCAATTCTATAATTAACATATTGCACACGAAAATTCAATTTATTCAACTCCTTCAGAGTTGCTTCTATTGTTGATACATGACCCGAGTTTCACTCGGGCTTATTAACATTCAAGTCCTTTGGACTTGGGGAGTTTTAATTAGTAAGATAAGATACTTGGTATTTTGAAAATATAATGTAATCGCAAAATCAAAAGAAACTATAAGCAAGATTTAATCAAGCTGTGCACAAATCAGACTTAAGGGACAATTAATAGAAGCGTGCACGAAGTGGTCGAATATAAATAACCGTAGGTGGCAACCTACGCATATGAATAACATCTCAAGCCACGACTCTGAAGGAGTCGAACAAACCTACTGTTAAAACTTAGCAAGATAATTTTAAGTTTTTAATTTATTTCTTTAATTAAAATTTATTTCCCGTCTGTTTTGTCATGATTTTTGTTTTGCTTTGCAACAAAAATCCCGCCAAAACCCCCACATTTTTACAAAACCAAAACCCCATCTTAGATTCTACGTAAATTCTTAAAAAAAGTTTCGTTTTACACCCTCAAATCGGTTCGAGTTTTAAAACTCGAACTTTTTAATTAATAATAGTATAATTTTGAGGAATAAAAGTGCTACAATTTTAATGAATATTAACATTTTAATGTAAAAATAAAAAATACAGGCTTAGATTTGTTTTTGACAGCATTTTTTTAATAGATTTGCAATAAATATATTTTATGCGAATTTTAAACTTCTTTAGAAAAATTATAATTTCAACCGCAGATTGGTTTTATAAACCTTTTAGTGGGTTTATTTCGCAAATAACTTTTAGATATGCTTTTACTGGTGGTATAAATACTGTTTTAGATATATTTTTGTATTTTGTGTTTTATAATTATGTGTTTCAAAAACAAAATTTTGACTTATATTTTATAACTTTATCCCCTCATATTGCAGCTTTTGTTTTTGTTTTTCCAATCACATTTTCAATAGGTTTTTTGATGGCAAAATATATTACTTTCATACAATCAGAATTAAGAGGAAGAAAACAACTTTTTCGTTATGGCTTAACGGTTGTAGGAGCAATTTTGTTAAATTATATATTCTTAAAATTCTTTGTTGAATATTGTAATTATTGGGCAACTTTTTCAAAAATTTTAACTACAGTTTTAGTAGTTGCATATTCTTATTTTATGCAAAGATATTTTTCTTTTAAAATTATAACAAATGAAGAACAGACTTAAAATTCACAATGGTGATATTACAAAATTAAAAGTTGATGCAATAGTAAATGCTGCAAATACAAGTTTATTAGGTGGCGGTGGAGTAGATGGTGCAATTCATAGAGCTGCAGGACCAGAACTTTTAGAAGAATGTAGAACTCTGAATGGCTGCCAAACAGGTGAAGCTAAAATTTCTAAAGGATATAATTTACCTGCAAAATATATTATTCATACTGTTGGACCAATTTGGAAAGGTGGAAATAATAATGAAGCAAATTTATTGGCTAATGCTTATAAAAATTCTTTGAAAATTGCAGCAGAAAAGCAAGTTGAAACTATTGCCTTTCCATCAATCTCAACAGGCGTATATTCTTATCCTATAAGCGAAGCAGCTAAAATTGCTCTTTCTGAAACAATGAAATTTTTAGAAAAAAACGAATATCCTAAAATAGTGATTTTTTGCGTTTTTGGTAAACAAAGCGAAGAAGTATATAAGAATTTACTTTAAGCAAGCCACTTAAAATACATCATCCCAATCATCAGTGTCATCAACAAAATAAGCTTTTTTCATAAAATACTCTTTTTGATAACCTGTGCCAAAATATTGAATAACATAAAATGAAGTGTCATTTACAGATTTTATTTTAAAAAGACTGCGACTATTGTATTTATCATAGCCAATATAATAACTTGGTGCGTTGTCGTAGTAAATTTTTAATTCTGTTCTTTTAATTTCCCAACTAAAACTATCAGCTTTTTGAACACTGCTTAAAAAAGATATACCTCTTCCTTCTTTTTCAAACTTATAATTTGGCATATCAAAAAGTGGATTGTTATCATTGCCAGTAGGAGTCCAAAATCCTAAAATTTTTGTTTCCCATTCCAAATCTGTATCAGTTTTTCCACAAAATGTAAATGTGAATACAAAACTTAAAATTATTCCTAATATTAAAAATTGTAAGATATTAAGTTTCAGTCTATTCTTTATTCCATTTAAGTTTATTTTCTTTATCATAAATCATTTTTTTATTTTCAAATAACCATTGAACTACTTTAATTATTTTATTTTCATCAAATTTTATTTTTTCAACTAAATCATTTAATAAACAAGGCTCAAAATTAACTATTTCTTTAATTTCTTCCAAAATAATATCAAACTCATATTTACTAAGTCCCAATTCGTTTCGTCTAAGGCAAACATCACAAGCACCACAACGCTGTGTATCAATTTCACCAAAATATGCCAAAAGTTGTTGACTTCTACATTTATTATTACTTGTTGCGTAATTTAACATTGCTTCCATTCTCGAAAGCGTTCTTTCTTTTCTTTCATTT
>JALOAQ010000161.1 GCA_023228725.1 Bacteroidales bacterium
CAAAGATAATAATCAGTTTCTTCATCAAGTCCATCAATTAAGAAGGAATCTTCATCTGTATTATAAGTAGGCATTGATGTTTCTGTTGGTGCTGTATTATTTAATGAGAAATATAAATCATAACCATTGTCTGGCTCTGTAGAAAGAGGGTTCCACTGTACCAAAGCAGAGTTTGGTGTAACAGTTCCAAGACTAAAGTTAGCTGGTTCAACACAACTTGGGCTAAGGTCCACCACAAAATCATCTAACCAGTAATAATAATTATTTGCATTTGAATTATGTCTAAATGCAATATGCATATTTTCACCAGATAAAGTTGTTGTGTATAAATCAAAAACATAAGAATTAAAACTAGTATTTTCAGGCTGAATAGTAGCAACAGTTTCAAAAGTACTGATATCAAAAGGATCACTCATAACACCAAGCTCGATATTGCCTGAAGATGTGATACTTTCTGCTTTTAATTGGAAGCTTACCCTTAGGTTATGAATATCTTCAGCAAAAGCAGGAGATACTGCATAAGTAGCCTCTGTTGTTAAAGATTGAAATCTTAAACTATTTGGAGAACTAACAGAATAAGCACTTACAATATAAGGATAACTATTATAAGTTACTGGTCTTTCCCAACAGTCAGGAAAAGCATCTGAACCCGTTCCATAAGTATCAAAATTTTCAGTATAAGGTAGATCAGTAAATGGCAGACAATCAGTCCAAAAACTTAGTGGTCCAGCCCAATAGCTTAAATCACCTTCGCCACAATTTGCTCTTACCCAAACATAGTAAGTAGAATTATCTTCTAAATCGGTTAAATTTATAGAGTTGCTATCTGTTTCTTCAAGATCAGTTTCATCATCACTCGGAGCAGTATTAGTTGTAGAGTAATAAACTTGATATCCGGCAGGATTTGAACTTGAAACCTCCCAAGTAATAGTAGCAGAGTTTGTTGTAATATTATTAGCTATTATACCACTTGGTGTTAAACAAGTTGCTAAATTAAAGTTATCAAATGCAATATAATAATCTCCATCAGTTCTGTTAGATGTGATACGGAATTTTACGTACTCATCTGCATAAGCTGTCATTGGATATGATTTGTTTTGCCAACCTGCGACACCGTTATTATCAACAGTTTCAATTTGTGTCCAAGTTTCGCCAAAGTCAGTAGAAATTTCTAAAATAAAATTTCCTGTACCTGAAGCTGGTGGTGTATAAGGAGCATCATAGTCGGCTATTTTATAATCAAAAGATAAACTTTCTGCACCAGTAATACTACCAATTGTAATAGTAGAAAAGTTTCCTGTAACTGCATTACTCCACAAGTTTTTGTAAATATAATTTCCTGATGCTCCACCATCGTTTATTGAAGAAGCACTAGAACCCAAAGTCATGTTTGAGTTGGTCCAGCCATTAGGCAAAGTTGTATTAGCAAAACCTTCATACCAAGGAATAGGAGTAACAAGAGGTGTAGCAAAGCTATAAGGACCTATCCATACGCTATAATCACCTTCACCACAATTTGCACGTACCCAAACATAGTAAGTAGAACTATGTTCTAAATCGATTAAATTTATAGAGTTGTTATCTGTTTCTTCAAGATCAGTTTCATCATCACTGGGAGCTGTATTAACTGTTGAATAATAAATTTGATACTCATCAGGATTTGAAAATGAAGCTTCCCAAGTAATTGTAGCAGAGTTTGGTGTGATATTACTAGCTTGAATATTGGTAGGTTCAATACAAGTAGGAGAGTAATCTAATGAAATATCATCAATTGAGATATAATAAGGGGCATAAGTTGTTTCTCCTTTTATACCTATATAATATACACCGTTACTAAGTACAGAAAAACTGCCTTTTACTTGTTGATATTCACCATTAATTATTGCTTGTTCATTAACAATAATATTTGTCATTGCCGAAGCATTTCCTTCTAACCCCCAGGCTAATGTTAGTTTTGCTCCAGAGCTTGCGTCTTGTCTGGCCCAAACTGTGAAATCATAATTTTCGTCTGCTTCTAAATTAACAGGATAAAAAAGCCACCTAGTGTTTGAATATCTTAAAAAAGCATTATATTCACCAGTTCTTGGAGTTCTGTTGTAATCAGTTAGAGTTTTATTGGCTGTCCAAGGGTTGGTACCGGCAAGGGCTTCTTGTGTCCAACAGTTTTCTACTGTGGTATTATGAGTAAACCCATTTTCAAAACCTTCGAAGAAAGGAATATTAGCAGCAGGACAAGGGTCATAATCCATATTAACACTAATATTATCTATTGCAATTTTATCTCTAGAACCACTACCACCATTATCTTTAGTAAACCATCTAAAATAAATAAAATCACCATCAGCAATATCTTCAATAATTGTTGCTGTAAAAGCAGTACTAAGCCATACAGGTATAGCGTCTTGCGCTAGTGGTGTTTCAAAATTAAGCTCTGTAACAGCTATCCAAGTTGTTCCGTCAAGCGAGTATTCACCATTAAAAATTTGGCTACGATTTTGGCTATTATATACCCACACATCGTAATCAAATTTGATTTGGTTAATATCAGTGCCTGTATTGTTTTGAACTTTCAATGCAATATAAGCATTATTGGTCATGTCAGGACCTGAACCTGCAGGCTGAATACCAAGTGCCCAATCACCTGTAGCAACTTCATAGGAGTATAACCCTCCTGTATTAGAAGTTAAACTTGTACCACGGGCGAAGTCTCCGGTAGTTTGTTCATCGCCAAAGTATTTAAGTCCATCGCTCATGCCAATAATTTCCCAAGCATTTGCATCAAGCTGCCCTGGGTCAGGCGTAAGTGCAAAGCCAGTACCGGCATAAGTTCCATTGTTAACGCCATTGACTGTGTTTTCAAAATCAATGACAAAATTAGTGTTTAAATTAGTAATAGATAACTGCGCCTTTGTTCCCAAAGAAACAATCAAAAATACTGCAATTAACACTAAATTTAAAATTTGTTTTCTCATAATTAAAAAAATTTAGTTTATAATTTAGTAAAAATTCTCATTTGTTTATTTATAAATTAATATTAAAAATAATTTACACACAAAACTTTTACAAACATACAGCTTTTTTTTGTATAAAAGATATTTTTTTGTTTTTTTTTTATTATTTATGAAATTGCTTCTCGTTTTTCGCTACGCTTAAAAGTCGAAAGTCTGTAAAGTTGAAAGTCGAAAGTGCTTCTCGCATTTCGCCCACTAACAACTAACCACTATTATACTTCGTGGCTCTTTTCAAAATATTGGAACTATAAATGTTCAAAAGACTTGATTTAATAAGTATTATTTTTATATAAGAATCTCCATTTCTGCAAGATTTCCTGCTAGATAAAGAGGTAATGAAACAAGATTGTAAGTAAGCTCACTTTTATCTAAAATATTTACTTTTGCTTTTAAATCCTTACCGAAAGAAGGCATGTCAAGATTTAACCTAATTCCGGTTTTCTTGTTTTTTTCTGCTAAAAATATATGTAAAGATTTTAAAGTTCCTCTTTTGCCTGCTTTAATTTCAATAGGATAAACGCTATTTTCAATTTGTAAAAGACAATCAATTTCTGCATTGGAATTTTTTGCTTCACGTATCCAATAATTTAATTTTTTTTCTTGATAAGGCTTATTTCCTGAAATGAGTTCCTGTAAAACAAACTGCTCAGCCAAAGCGCCTTCGTAATCTGTAACAAGATTATTTATACTAATAAGTTTTATTCCTGCTATATGGTTTAACATGCCAATATCCATAAAAATTGGTTTAAAAACATTTTTGTTTTGCAATTGTGTAAGTGGAACACTTGAAGACCTTGTATGCCTTACCAAATGAATTATTCTTGTCATTTCAAGTTTTAAAAAAGCATCTTTTAGAATGTTTGAGTGTACACTTGTACTTATATTTGAATATTTTACCTTTCCACCAATATTATTAGCAACATAATGTAAAACATCTTTCAAATATTCCTGCTGTTTTCTGTTTCCATATTTTGCAAAATCAAACTCTATAGACTGAACAAGTCCGGAATGTATTTTTTCTATACCTGATAAATCTTTTTCATTTACATAATGGGCAACGGCTTCGGGCATACCACCTATAAAAAAATATAAACGAAGCAATTTCAATATTCGCTTATGAATTGCAATACCAATTGTTTTATTAGCGGCAAAATCATCAATAGCTTTTACAAGTCCATTTTCTTTTATTGCAGTAAGAAATTCGCTAAAAGTCATAGGATACATAAATGCAAAATCAACTCTACCTACAGGCATGGAGTATTGCATTTCATTTAGAGCAATGTCCAATAATGAACCTGCTGAAATAACATGTAAGCCTGGATTTTGCTCATAAAAATAGCGTAAAGATGCAATTGCCTTTGGCGAAACCTGTATTTCATCAATAAATAGTAAAGTTTCTCCATCAATAATTGGAACCTGATAAAGTGCGGTAAGCTCATTAATAATTTGTTGAGTATTAAAGCTTTCAAATACAAGATGTAGATTTCTGTCCTGTTCTAAATTAATTTTAAGAAAATGTTTGAAATTCTCTTTTGCAAATTTTTCTATTGTATAAGTTTTGCCTACTTGTCGTGCACCTCTTATAATTAAAGGCTTACGATATAAACTTGTTTTCCATTCTGCTAAATATTTCTCAATTTTTCTATACATATTACTTTTTTTTACAAAAATACAAAAACATATTGGATATTGGAAATAAATTCTTAAAACACTATTGGATATTGGAAACAAATTGCGTAAACACTATTGGATTTTAGAAAATCTGAAGTTTGAAAGGGCTTCTCGTTTTTCGCTACGCTCAAAACTCGAAGGAGAACAACCACGAATTACACTAATTACACTAATTTTGGCTTCTTCGTTTTTCGCTAAGCTCAAAACTCGAAGAGAAACAACCACGAATTGCACGAATTTACACTAATTTTTATTTTTTTATTCGTGAAAATTCGTGAAAT
>JALOAQ010000025.1 GCA_023228725.1 Bacteroidales bacterium
TCGATTTTAAAAAAAACGATAATATCAATAAAAATATTTTGGCTAAAGCCGATATAGTGTGAGATTTATATGTCCGCCAGATAAATCTGGCGGGAATTGATATTCGATTTTATAAAAAACGATAATATCAATAAAAATATTTTGGCTAAAGCCGTTGATAGTGTGAGATTTATATATCCGCCAGATAAATCTGGCGAGAATTGATATTTCGATTTTATAAAAAACGATAATATCAATAAAAATATTTTGGCTAAAGCCGGGGATAGAGTGAGATTTATATGTCCGCCAGATAAATCTGGCGGGAATTGATATTCGATTTTAAAAAAAACGATAATATCAATAAAAATATTTTGGCTAAAGCCGATGGTAGTGTGAGATTTATATGTCCGCCAGATAAATCTGGCGGGAATTGATATTCGATTTTTAAAAAAAAACAAATAATATCAATAAAAATATTTTGGCTAAAGCCGTTGATAGTGTGAGATTTATATGTCCGCCAGATAAATCTGGCGGGAATTGATATTTCGATTTATTACAAAACGATAATATCAATAAAAATATTTTGGCTAAAGCCGATATAGAGTGAGATTTATATGTCCGCCAGATAAATCTGGCGGGAATTGATATTTCGATTTATTACAAAACGATAATATCAATAAAAATAATTTGGCTAAAGCCGTTGGTAGTGTGAGATTTATATGTCCGCCAGATAAATCTGGCGGGAATTGATATTCGATTTTAAAAAAAACGATAATATCAATAAAAATAATTTGGCTAAAGCCGGGGATAGTGTGAGATTTATATATCCGCCAGATAAATCTGGCGGGAATTTGACAAATGATTTTAAAATTATAAATATTTCAATAAAAGACATATTAAATAGCCAAAAATCTTTAAAAAACTATTGTTCATTTGTTTTTTTTAAATAATTGTAATAATTCTTGCATTAAAATTCTTAATTATTTACATTTGCAAATCGAAAAATAACAAACAAATTATTTATTTAAATATTTAAAAAATGCAAAACAAACGAATAGTTGTAATTGGCGGTTCTGCAGCAGGACCTAAAGTAGCGTCAAGAGCCAGACGTTTAGACGAAAACGCTGAAATTACTATGATTCAAAAAGCTGCTGATTTATCAATGGCTTCTTGCGGTTATCCTTACTATGTAGGTGGATTTTTTGATGATAGAAATCAACTTTTATGTTCTCCTTCCGGAGTTGTAAGAGATTCTAATTTCTTTTTAAATGCAAAAAATATTATTGCTAAAGTAAGTACAGAAGTTACTAAAATTGATAGAAAAGCAAAAACTATTGATTATCAAAACTTAATTACCGGCGAAAAATCAAGTATGGAATATGATAAACTTGTAATTGCTACCGGGGCAGTAGCACGCAAGCCTCCAATTCCAGGCGTTGATTTAGACGGTATTTCTACCTTACTTTCTATGCCTGATGCAGATTATTTACGCAAAGTAAGTGATGAAGGAAAAATTAAAAAAGCTGTTGTTATTGGCGGCGGTTTAATAGGTATTGAAACTGTAGAAGCGCTTCATCTTGCAGGAATTGAAGTTACTCTAATAGAGCTTTTGCCTCAACTTTTAACTTTTCTTGATAAACATTTAGCTCGCTTAGTTGAAAAATATGTTCAGACTAAAGCAAATGTGATTTTACAAAATGGTGTTTCTGCTTTTCTTGGAGAAAATGGAAAATTAACAGCTGTAAAATTAAATGATGGCACCGAATTACCTTGCGATTTAGCAGTTTTAGCTATAGGCGTTACTCCAAATTCTAAACTTGCAAAAGATGCAGGCCTAGAAGTAAGTCAAACTGGCGGTATTATAGTTGATGAATATATGCAAACTTCTGATGCTGATATCTATGCTTTGGGTGACTGTGTTGAAGTACCTAATTTAATTACAAATAATAAAGTTCATGCTCCTTTTGGTGATTTAGCAAATTTACAAGGTCGTGTGGTTGGCGAAAATTTAATCAAAGGTAATATTGTTAAGTTTAAAGGTACAATACAAACAGGTGTGTGTAAAGTTTTTGAATATAATGCAGGAACAACAGGTTTAAATGAACAAAATGCAAGAAAAAATGGATTTGACGATATAGAAACTGTAATTAATGCAAGTTTAGATAAACCTGGATTTATGAATGGTAACTTGTTGATTACTAAGTTGGTGGCAAATAAATCTGACGGAAAAATTTTAGGAGCTCAAGTAATTGGTCCTGGCGATGTGGCTAAACAATTAGCAATTTGGGCAATGGCAATTCAAGGAAAACTAACAGTTGACGATATGGTTAATGCTGATTTACCTTATGCTCCACCATTTTCTTTAGCTATTGACCACAGTATTGCTACTGCTCATATTATGCAAAATAAATTAAGAGGAATTTTTACTGGTATTTCTGCTGAACAAGTTAAGGAAAAAGTGAAAAATAAGGAAAATGTAATTTATTTAGATGTTAGAAATCCTGATGAATACGAACAAATGCGTGTTGGTATTGGTGAAAGATTAATTCCTCTTGGTCAGTTGAGAAAAAGAATTTCTGAATTGCCTAAAGATAAAAATACTGAAATCATAACTTGGTGTAAAATTTCACTTAGAGGCTACGAAGCTGCTCTTATTTTACAAGCAAATGGATATAATAATGTGAAAGTTATGGAAGGCGGTATTATGGCTTGGCCTTGGAATAGAGAAAAATAAAATTTATATAGAAGTCGAAAGATAAAAGTTGAAAGTTAAAGTATGAAAGTCTAAAGTCTTATTTTTCTTATGCTTTAGCCCTTTTAACTTTCGACTTTATAAACTTTCAACTTTACAGACTTTTGACTTTTATCTGATTTAAGCTATCCAAGTAATAATATATTCTAAATCTCCAATATTTGGGTCGGCTATATGCCATTTGCCTTGAATATTTAATTCTTCGAGTGCAAGTTTAAAGTTTGCTAAAGCTATTCCCATATCAACTTTTTGTAAATCGCTTGTTTTTGTTTTCCCAACAACTGAATCTCTTTTTAAGTAAAAATGGTATTTGTTTTCAATTTTTAAAACTCGCCATGGTTGTTTGTTTACTGCCGAAGGAGCTTTTCTAACAGCTTCTAATGCAAGATGGTAGCTTTCATTGGGATTAAAAATTATTGGACTTTCAAAATCATTTTCAAAAAATAATGTATTAAAATCTTTTCTTAAACTTCCGTCTGTTAAAACTAAACCTAACCTTTCTCTTAAAGATTTTTTTGAAGCTTTATAGCCTAAAGGTGTAATGCAGGGTATTACTTCGTTTTCTTGAGTTTTTAATAATTTTTGATAATCTTTTCTATTAAAACTACCTCCAATCCAGCAAGTTCCTAAATTTAATCTTGTTAATTCAATTATTATTCTTTGAAGTGAATAAGCATAATCAACTTCTGAAAATTCAAATTTTTCTATGCAACCTCCAATAAAATAAGCCGCATTATCAATAAAGCCGTAAGTTCCTAATCTAACTTTTTCTTGTTTTCTTGCTTCTGGTTTTTCGATTAAAATAAATCTTGGCTTATTACCAAAAGGACCTATATTTGGTGCTTTTAAAAAACTATTTATTTTTTCAATTAGTTTACTGTCTAATTGTTTTTTTGAATAATTTCTTATTGATCTTCTTAAATTTATTGCTTCAATATATCCTAACATCACAATATCGTAAAAATTTATTTATTATTAAAAACAGAATTTAAAACTTCTCCAGTAGAAGCAGGTGGGGCAGGTGTATTAAGTATTTTGCTAATAGTAGGAGCTATGCTGGTAATATTTACGTAGTTATAAATATTTTGTTTTTTCACTTTCCAACCATACCAAATTAGTGGCACATTTGTATCATATTTATACCCTGAATTATGGTCGCAAACAAAAGGGATGTCTTCTATCCAACCTGCTTTAAGCGAAATCATTATGTCTCCTGAGCGTTTTTGATTGTATGAATTTTGCATTCTTTTTGGCATTCCTTGTGAAAAAATTATATTTTGAAATTGGTTTGAGCTAATTGCATTTGAAATTCCCGAAGAGTTAATTATAAATGCAATAACTTTTTCTTGAAATTCTTTTAATGAAATTTGTGAATCTTCTATTAATGTTTTGTTTAAATAAATTTGATTATTCTTGTAATCAAGCACCCAATCGCCTTCGCCATACAAAGCTTTTAAATAGGAGCGAAGTAAACTTAAAATATAATGTTGTTTAAAAATTCCGGCTGGCATTTTATTATCAACCAAATAATCAGGATTTTCAGAAACGCCATGGTTGGAACTTAAATAAATTAAAATATTATTTTTACCAACAACTTCCTCAAGCACATCTATTAAATGCCCTAAATCTTTATCTAATCTTAAAAATAAATCTTCAACTTCTATGGATTGTGGTCCAAATAGTTTGCCAATATTTTCACTTACAGAATAATTTATAAATAAAAAATCTGTGGATTTATTTTTCCCTAAATCTTCGTTGTAAAGAGCTGCAACAGCTAAATCAGTTAAGTGAGTTTGACCTTCAGGAATCATTTTTAGCAATTCGTAATCTTTTATAGATTTTGTAATTTCTTGATATTTATAAGGAAAAGTTTTATAAACCATATCCAAGCCATATTCATAAATACTTGAATCGGCTTGTGAAGTATTATAATTTTCAATTTCTAAAAGTGGTATCCATTCTCTTTGCAAATATTCATCTGGCATTTCTCTCTCATTTTGCTCAATTACCCAGTCTGGCAGTTTATCTATATAATAATTTGAGCTAACCCAATTTCCGGTTTTTTCGTCTAACCAATATGCGGCATCAGCAGTATAACCTCCAGAAATAACAGCTCCTATTGGGTCTAAAGAAATGCTTATTACTTTGGATTTTCCTTGAGCAAAAAGTTTGGCTTCATCGCTAAAAGTTGTTGTTAAAATATTTTTTGGAGAATATGAAATATTATTTGAATTTCCACCAATAATTTTATAAGATTTTGTTTCAATACAATGTTCTTTATTTCCTGTTAGGGCATTAAACCAATAATTTGAAACAATTCCATGTTCTGCAGGTTCGCAACCTGTAACAATTGTGGCATAACCAGGAGCTGTTTGAGTTAAGCTATATTCATAATTAGCATTTTGACAATAACTACCATTTATTGCTAATTTTTTAAACCCTTTGTTTCCAAAATTATTCCAAAACTTGTCTAAATAATCTTGACGCATTTGCTCTACAACAATTCCAACAACAAGCTTTGGCTTATCCGAAGGAATTATACTCTCGATTTGCGAGTTCAAATTTGAACAAAAGGCTATCAGGCTTATGACCAATAAAATTGTGTTTTTCATTTTTTATAAAATAATTGACAAATTTAAATTTGTTTTAGACTTTATTTTTAAATCTCAAGTTTATTTATGAATATAAAAATGTTAATAGATTATTGTAGCATTAAAATTGCTTTATTTAAACTTGTGATAAAATAGTCAATTTCTTCAAGTGTATTATAAAACGCAAATGAAATTCTAACTGTTCCACTAATTCCAAAATGTTGCATAACTGGCTCGGCACAATGAGTTCCGCTTCTTACTGCTATTCCCATTTGGTCTAAAAGAATTGCAATATCGTTGTGATGAATATTTTTTATAATAAATGAAATTACTCCAGATTTTTCCTTTGCTTCACCTATTATTTTGATGTTTTCTATAGTTTTTAATTTTTTTGTGCAGTATTCTAATAATTGGTTTTCGTATTTTTCAATATTTTCAAGCCCTATTTCAGAAATATATTCTAAAGCCTTAGCAAAAGCAATATTATCAATATAATTTGGTGTTCCTGCTTCAAACTTAAAAGGAAGTTCGTTATAAATTGTTTTTTCAAAGCTTACACTTGAAATCATCTCGCCACCACCTTGATAAGGATGCATTTTATTTAAAACTTCTTCTTTACCGTATAAAATTCCTACTCCTGTTGGTCCATAAGCTTTATGAGATGAAAAAGCATAAAAGTCGCAATCTAATTCTTGAACATCAAGCTTTAAATGTTGAATAGCCTGAGCTCCGTCAACTAAAACTTTAACATTATTTTTATGAGCAATTTCTATTATTTTTTTTATTGGATTTACTGTTCCGAGTGCATTTGATACCTGAGAAACAGAAATTAATTTTGTTTTATTTGTTATCAATTCATTTAGTTCTTCTATTTTAAGTTCTCCTAATTCGTTAAATTTTAAAATTTTTAGTTTTGCATTTTTTCGTTCACATAGCATTTGCCAAGGCACAATATTAGAATGATGTTCCATTTCTGATATAATAATTTCGTCTCCTTCATTTATAAAAGCCTCGCCAAAAGAAAATGCGACTAAATTTATTGAATCTGTTGTGCCTTTTGTAAAAATTATTTCTTTTTCAGATTTTGCATTAATAAAATTTTGAATTGTTTTTCTTGAATTTTCGTTAGCTTCTGTAGTGAAATTGCTTAAAAAATGTACCCCACGGTGAATATTTGCATTATATTTTGAATAATATTCGCTAATTGTGTCAATTACTTGTTTTGGCTTTTGTGTAGTAGCTCCATTATCAAAATATACAAGATTTTTGTTATAAACTTTTTCCTTTAAAATTGGAAAATCTGCTCTTATTTTATTTATATCTAGAATCATATTTTTTTTTGCAAAATTACAAAGTTTAGGAATAAAAAAAAAATGCTCATAAAAATATGAGCATTTTTTTAATATAGATGTTTTTCTTATTCAATAATAAGTTTTTGTGTACTTATGCTATTTTCAGTATAAATTTTTACAAAATAAACTCCTGAGCTTAAATTATTAATATTAATTTCAGCTTTATTTGAAGATATATTTTCATAATTCACAACTTGTCCTGAGATATTTAAAATTTCAATTGACTGAATTTGATTTTCAGAATTTATGTTAATAATATCGTTTGCAGGATTAGGATAAATTGTAATATCTTTTACTGTATTATTTTGAATATTTGTTGATAAAGGTAAATCAATTTTATTTGCTTGCTGTATCTCGCCAGTGCTTCTTCTTTGAATAAAAGCAATAATTTCACAATTATCGATTACATAATTCGAAGGAAGGGAAATTTCAAACTCATTATTATAAGTTGTTCCTGAGTCGAAAATAATAGTTCCGTTTGCATTTGGATATACATTTCTAACAGCATTATTTACTTTGGATTGCCCTTGCCATGAGTAGGAGATGTCTGATTCAGTAAGCACAAGCATCAATCTCATTTCATCGTCAAAATATCCTAAAGTTTCTTCAGCATTAACTATTAGCTTAGCTTTATATGGTTCATTAGAAATCAGTTCGGTTTCAAGTTCTAAAGTATATACTGCAGGAATATCAATAAATTCATCATAGTAATATTCAAAATATTCTTTATGAGCTGCTACTGTTTGAGCTGCTCCAGATAGATATTGTGTTCCATTAATTACGCTTGCTGGATAGCTTGTTATTGGTTCAATTATGCTTCCGTAATAGTTTTCTCTAATTGCCGTTGCAGGGGTTTCGAAAATATCTTCTGATATGCCACTGCCATGATATTTCATAACAGCAACTTTTTTACCAGAGGCTTCGATTTGGGCAATTGCTTGTGCAGGTATAGGACAATAACCACACCAAGTGCCAGTGAACATTTCATAAACAACAAAATTTCTTTCATTTCCTCCCTCAATGTTAACCTCAAGGTTTAAAGCTGCTGAGTAACCACTGCTTTCACCATAAAAAGCTAAAAGAGAATAATTATTTGTACCAGGATAAACATTCAAATCAGTTAAAGTAGTTTCTGTTGTAGTTCCAATAATACTGCCGTTTCTAGCAATACTATAATTTATAGGGTTCCCTTCTGTTGGAGCGTCCCAAGTTAAAACAACATCATTAGAGTTTTCTAAAGTATAAGAAAAGTTTGTAGGGGGATATGGTGTTTCAACTTCTTCGATTAAGAAGTTGTCCATATAATATTCACAAGTACCTCCTTCGTCCCAGCCGTAAAAGTCAAAGGCATCAAGTTTATTAACTCCATTGGTTCCAAAAGTTCCTTTACTCCATTGGTAGGCATGAACTAATTCGCCATTTATGTAAAAATCAACCCAGTCGCTATTCAAATCAATAAAATGTTGAATTTTCATCCATTCACCTGG
This sequence comes from Bacteroidales bacterium, assembly GCA_023228725.1. Lineage (GTDB taxonomy): Bacteria > Bacteroidota > Bacteroidia > Bacteroidales > ML635J-15 > Bact-19. The sequence goes on from JALOAQ010000025.1 coordinate 8,162, forward strand.
CGTGTAAGGGTAAGTTACCGCAGCTTCACCGTTGCCGTCAATACTTATATTTCCATTTTTTAAGAATACTTGCAAACCCCAAATAAGTCCACTACCTGAAGGGTTAAAATTTTGCATAATATTCCAGTAAGCCTGACGACCCGAAGGAACATAAAGATAAAATTCTACTCTATAACGTCCTTCAGTAATTCCATCAAAATCAATAACTCCATCATTTCCATTAATAACTTTAATGGATTTTGTTCCTGAGAATGCTTGTGCATCAGAAACTTTAGGGTCTTCTGAAGATCCAGGAGTTCCACTCCAAGTATTCCACCAGTTGTTTTCTTCGGCTGCTATACCATTACCTACTGTATAGGTTTCAAAATCATCTGAATACAAGACTTGTGCATTCAAATATGTTAGACTTAAAACTAAGCCTGTTAAAATAAGTAGTACTTTTTTCATATTAATAATATTTATAGTTTATCATACAAAAATAATACAATTTTTAATATAAATTATTTTTCTTGTTAAATTTTATTCTTCGTGCGAGAATTTTTTTAACATTTGGCGATAAGTGGTAAAAACTTTAGCTCTGGACACAAAACCTATATACTTTCCTTCATCAACAACAGGTAGATTAAAGTAATTTGAATTTTCAAATAATTCAGCAATTTCTTTAACCTTCATATTTGTATTTACCGTGTGTTTTGGAATATCCATTAGGTCTCTAACATTAACACTTTCATATAATTCAGTTTTAAACATTAGATGTTTTACATGGTCTAGCCAAATTAGTCCTTTAAAATAATTTTCGGAGTCCACAACTACATATACAGCTCTACTCGATCTTGAAATAACTTTAGTTAAATCTTGCAGTTTTGCGTCTTCATTTATAGTTAAAAAGTTTGTTTCAATTAATGATTCAGTTTTCATTAGGGTAAGCATATTGCTATCAGCGTTGTGAGTTAATAATTGTCCGCGTTCGGCAAGCAAAATTGTATAAACAGATTTGTGCATAAACAATTTAGCAACAAAATATGAAATTGTTGCAACTATCATAAGAGGGATAAAAAGCTTATATCCGCCAGTTATTTCGGCAATTAAGAAAATAGCAGTTAATGGAGCATGAATAATTCCTGCAATAAGTCCTGCCATACCTACTAAGGCAAAATTTTCGTATGAAATTTTTAATTTTATGGAATTTGCTATATGGGCAAAAAGAAAGCCTAAATTTGCACCTATAAATAAAGAAGGTGCAAAAATTCCTCCGGTACCACCTGCACCAAATGTTGCTCCTGTTGCAAAAATTTTCGTAAATAATATTAAAGTAACAATTAAAGTTATACCTATAAAGCTTTGCCATTCTGAATAAAATGTTCCTTCAAATATATATGAAATATCGCCATGTAGGGCTTGGTTGACAGCTTCATATCCTTCTCCATACAATGAAGGGAATAAAAAAACTAAGACACCTAAAATTATTGCACCGACAATAAATTTTGAACGTTTTCTTTTAAGTTTATCATATTTTTTTGCCTGCCATAAATAAAGTTTAGAAAAATAAGTGGAAAGTAAGCCTGCAACAATTCCTAATAATATATATAGTGGTACGTCTTTCAAAATAAAAGGATCTATTTTTGCAAGATGATAAACATAGTTTTGTCCTAGAAATAAATATGAAGTTAAAGCAGCAGAGATTGAAGACAAAAGCAATGGCATTAATGAACCCATTGTTAAATCAAGCATAATAACTTCTAAAGTAAATACAATTGCAGCAATTGGGGCTTTAAAAATTGCTGCTATAGCACCAGTACTTCCACAACCTATTAGCAAAATTAAATGTCTGTAATTTAATCTGAAAAATTGTCCAATATTGCTTCCTATTGCCGAGCCTGTAGCAACAATAGGACCTTCTAATCCAACCGAACCACCAAAACCAACAGTTAAGGAGCTTGCAATAATTCTGGAAAACATATTGTGTTTTTCTATTTTTCCGCCTTTTTTAGACATATAATATAATACCATAGGAATTCCATGTCCGAGCTTTTTCTTTATAAATAAATTTACAAATAATATCGTTAAAGCAATTCCAATAGCGGGGAAAAATATATAAATATAACTAAAAGAGTATCTATTAATGATAAATATTGCAACTTGTCTAACAAAGTGAACTGAATTCTTCATGATAACAGCAGCTAAGCCTACAGCAATACCAACAACAATAGCCATTATTAGCATGAAGTTCTTATCTGAAATTTTTTTAGCCCTCCAGATAAATAATTTTTTAGCAAGAGTATTAAAATTCATATTTTTGCAAATATGTTAAATTACTTGTGATTTTGGAAATATTTTTTTAAATAATTACGTATATTTATTCACAATTTATAGTTAATTTTGTATTAGTAATATTAAAACATGAAAAAGTTTAAAATTGGAATTGCTTTAAGTGGTGGTGGTGCTAGAGGTTTTGCTCATTTAGGAGTTTTGCAGGCCTTAAACGAAAGAGGAATTTTTCCAGAAATATTTTCGGGTACAAGCGCAGGTGCTATAGTTTCAGCTTTTTATTGTGCTGGTTATTCGCCATATGATATTTTTAAAGTTTTACAATCTAAAAAATTTTCTGATTTTACAAAAATACATATTCCTAAAGATGGGCTTTTTGGACTAGAAAACCTTAAATCTATACTTGAAAAAAATATAAAACAAGTTAAGTTTGAAGACTTAATAATACCTTTATATGTTTGTGTCTCTAACTTAAATACTGGAAAAGCAGAATATATAAGTAAAGGTCATTTACATGATGTAGTTTTAGCATCTTCTGCAATACCTGTTATGTTTTCTCCGGTAAAAATAGAAAAAACTTATTATGTAGATGGTGGCTTAATTGATAATTTACCCGTAAAACCTTTAGTTAGATTATGTGATAATATTATTGCAGTTAATGTTTTTCCTAATTCTAATAATGCGAAATTTGAAAATCTTATCCAAGTTGCTATGCGTTCATTTGAAATCAATATGAATAATAATATGAAATATGTGAGAGCTAAAAGTTCTGTACTGATTGAGCCTAAAGCTTTATCAAAATATCATATAACAGATACCAAACATAAAGATGAGATTTTTGAAATTGGTTATAAATGTGGTAAAAGAGTAAAATTGAACTTCTAATATTTTAAAATTTCAATATTTGTTCATATTCAAAATCGCAATTGCTCCAACCAGCATCAACTGTTGCGCCAAGTTTTTTGTATAGTTTTATAGCTGCTATATTCCAATTTAAAACTTGCCAACGCAATCTTCTACAATTTTCTTTTTTTGCAGTTTCAAAAATTAAATTTAAAAGCTCTGTTCCAATTCCTTTGTTTCTATACTTAGGTCTTACAAATAAATCGTCTAAATACAATGATTTACCAACCCAAGTAAAATATGCTATAAAGTACAAAGCCATTCCAATTATTTCTTTATTTTCATTTTCTGCAACAAAGCATTTGAACAAATTTTGTTCTTGTGCCATTATTTCTGTGGTATTAATAACTTTTTCTGCCGCATTCTCAAATATAGCTAGTTCTTTAATCATTTCTATAATTGCAGAAAAATCATTTTCTTTTGCTAAGCGGTATGTAATTTTTGACATTCTAAAATAAATTTTTGCAAAAATAATATTTAATATATCATCGAAAAAATTAAAAATTAATAAATTTTGTAGTATTTAAAAATTGTATTACTTTTGCAGTCCAAATTGTCAAATGTGTGATGGGGCTTTGCAGTGGCAAAAGCTTAGTAGCACGGAAAATTATTAAAATGAAACATTTTGAAATTCAAGCTAGTATTCGTACCGAACTTGGAAAAAAAGCAACAAAAACAATTAGAAAAGGGGAAAATATTCCTTGCGTTATTTATGGTGGTGAAAAAAATATAAATTTTTACACTCCATTTTCTGCAGTTAGAAAACTTGTTTATACGCCAGAAGTAATGCTGGTTGATATAAAAATTGATGGAAAAGAATATAATTGTATGATTAAAGAAATACAATTTCATCCAGTTACTGACAGTATTCTTCATATTGATTTTTACCAAATTACTCCAGACAAAGCAATAGTTATTCAAATTCCTTTAAAAACTGTTGGAAACTCTGCAGGTGTTAAAGCTGGTGGAAAAATAAAACAAAATTATAGGAAAATTACTGTAAAAGGTTTAATGGAAGATATTCCTGATTATTTTGAAGTGGATATTACGCCTTTGCACATAGGAGAGTCAATTAGAGTTAGAGATTTAAAATCAGACAAATTAGAGTTTATTGACCCAAAAGGAAATATTGTGGTAGCTGTAGTAACTACTCGTACAGTTTCTGATACAGGCGATGAAGAAGACGAAGAAGAAGGTGAAGGCGAAACTGAAAATAAAGAAGAAGAAAAAACTGAAAACGCCGAGTAGTTGTTTATCCTAATAAACTGTGAAATATTTAATCATAGGTTTAGGTAACCCCGGCGATGAATATAAAAATACACGTCATAATATAGGTTATACAGTGCTGGATAATCTTGTGAAGAAATCCGGCACTTCTTTTTCTGATAAAAGATATGGCTTTGTTGCAAATATTAAACATAGAGGAAAAAATCTAGTTTTAGTAAAACCAACTACTTTTATGAACCTTAGTGGTAAAGCTGTTAATTATTATATGAAAAAAGAAAAAATACCTATAGAAAAAACTATGATTATTGTTGATGATATAGCTTTGCCCTTTGGAAGTGTGAGAATTAGAAATAAAGGCGGAAGTGCTGGACATAATGGATTAGAAGATATTGAATATACTTTAGGCTCTAATGTTTATAATCGTTTGCGTTTCGGAATTGGAAATGATTTTAATAAAGGTAATCAGGTAAATTATGTGTTGGGCGAATGGACAGAAGATGAAAAACTTTTATTAGCTGAAAGAATTGAACTTGCAATAGAAGCTATACTTAGTTTTCCTGTTTTGGGAATTGAGAGAACAATGAATTTTTATAATAATAAATAATGCCAAATCCTAAAAAAAATAATAAGCAAAATTATAGAAATTTAACTTCCCGCTTTGCAGGTAAAGTTTCTAATATGAAAAAACCAAAATTCTTGGTAAAAGCTATAATTAGTGTTTATAAAAGGCGTTATAAGATAGATTTGAATGATTTTGTTCTTCCTAAAAATGGATTTGTAAGTTTCAATAGTTTTTTTACAAGAAAATTTAAGGAGAAAGCCCGACCAATTGGTGAAGGCATTATTTCTCCAATTGATGGTTTTTTATTTGATTTTGGAAAAATTCTTCCTGAAAATAAAATTTATGTGAAATATAAAAACTATTATATAGATGATTTAATAATTGATTATGATGAAAACTTAAATTCATATGTGGTTTTTTATTTGTCGCCAGCCGATTATCATAGAGTGCATGCAAGTTTTGATATGAAAATTAATTCTGCTTTGTATTTACCTGGAACTTTAAGACCAGTACGAGAAAAAACTGTTAATAAAAGAAATAGAGTATATTGTAGAAATGAAAGAATTGTTCTTTCTGGTGATTCTGAATATGGAAAGTTTTATTGTGTACTTGTAGGTGCCTTGCTTGTTGGAAAAGTAAAATTGTCTTTTGATTCCGGTTTGCAAACTAATATCAAAAGAGGTGTTATGGCTGAAAAAAAATATGAAAAGGAAATAATAATAAAAAAAGGTGAAGAAATAGGTTTTTTTGAAATGGGTTCTAGCGTAATAGTATTGTTAGAATCTGAAATTTTTACAAAAATGGAAATAGACTTAAATTCGCCTTTAAAAGTAGGACAAGAATTATTTAAAACTCATCATTTTGATTTATAAGATTAGAATTAAAGCTGTCATTTTGACTTATAAAATCAGAATTATCTTCAAAATCAGTGTTATTCATTTTTGAATTATATACTGTATTAGAATTATTTGAGTCATATCCTCCAAAGTCTGTAAATTTGGCTAGTTCTTTTCTGAAATTTAGCTTAACTGTGTCTGTTGCTCCATTACGATGTTTTGCAATAATAATTTCTGCTACGTTTAAAAGCGGTTCACCTTCACTATTAGTCAAAATTCCATAGTATTCAGGTCTATGAATAAACAAAACCATGTCTGCGTCTTGCTCTATTGCGCCCGATTCCCTTAGGTCTGAAAGTTGTGGTCTTTTGTCGCCTGAGCGTGATTCTACTGAACGGTTTAATTGGGATAATGCTATAATAGGTATGCTTAATTCTTTTGCAATAGCTTTTAAAGAACGTGAAATACTTGCAACTTCTTGTTCTCTATTTCCTTTCATATCAACTCCTGCAGTCATAAGTTGCAAATAGTCAATTATAACCCCTTTAACATTGTGTGTTCTAACTAATCTTCTGCATTTTGCTCTAAGTTCAAAAATTGAAATTGCCGGTGTGTCGTCAATATAAATTGGAACGTTTTCAAAAACTTTTACTTTATCATTAAGTTGTGTCCATTCATAATTTGCTAAATCTCCGCTTCTTAACTTATTACTTGGAATTTCACTTTCTGCTGAAATTAAGCGGCTAACTAATTGCTGAGCAGCCATTTCTAAGGAAAATATAGCAATTGCTTCTCCATGGTCAACACCCATATTTCTTGCCATTGATAATACAAAAGCAGTTTTACCCATAGATGGACGTGCAGCAATAATTATCAAATCAGATGCTTGCCAACCAGAAGTTATTCTGTCAATAGCCGAAAACCCACTTGGAAGTCCTAAAAGTTTGTTTTTGTTTTTTGCCGCTTCATCAATTGAACTTAAAGCTTTGTCTAATATAGAGCCTATTCTAACTGTTTCGCTTTTTATATTGCCTTCCGAAATATTGAAAATTTCTGATTCTGCAAAATTTATTAATTCCTCAACATCTTTGCCTTCATCGTATGAACGCTTTTGAATTTCAGAAGATACTTTAATTAATTCCCTTTGAATATATTTTTGATGAACTAATCTAGAATGATACTCTAAGTGAGAAGCTGTGGCAACTTTGTCGGTTAGGTCGGCAAGATAAAATTCTCCACCTATTATATCTAATTTGTCACGAGACTTTAATTCATGTGCAACTGTTATAATGTCAACAGGCTTGTGATTAGTGGCAAGATTTAAAATTGACTCAAAGATTTCTTTATGTATTGGGTCGTAAAAAGATTCAGGTTTTAAAATATCCATAATATTAAAAACTGCCTCACTTTGTATCAATAATGCTCCTAAAACTGCCTTTTCAATGTCTATCGCTTGTGGAGGCATTTTTCCGTAAATTGCAGTTAAGCTATCAATATTAGTTTCAGTTTTTGTCGTGGTTTTTCTTTTATTATTTGTTGCCATAAATATTATTTTAATTTTGTTCAAAAATACTATTAAGAAGTTTGCTTTAAAAATATTTTCACAAAAAGATGTTTTTATTTTATTCACACTAAAGTTAAAAAATATGTTTATATCTTTTTAATGTTTTAAAAGCTTGAAGATGACTTGATTTAGTGCAAATTTATTTATTTTTGTATTTATTTATTAAGATTGAATTTTAATTTAACTTTACAAAAATATTTTAACTATGATAAAAATTGAAAATATTTATAAATCTTATGGCAGTTTGAAAGTTTTAAAAGGTATAAATATGCAAATACAGAAATCTGAAATAGTTTCTGTTTTAGGTGATAGCGGAGCAGGAAAAACTACTCTTTTACAAATAATAGGAACATTGCTAAAACCTGATAGCGGTAGCGTGTTGATTGATAATACTAATATTATAGATTTAAAAGATAAAAAACTTGCAAATTTTAGAAATCAAGAAATAGGTTTTGTTTTTCAATTTCATCATTTATTACCCGAATTTACAGCCTTAGAAAATATTTGTATTCCAGGATTTATTGGAGGGGCTAATAAAAATGATTTGATAAAAAGAGCAAAATATTTATTAAAAGTCTTAAAAGTAGAAGAACGTGCAGAACATAAACCTAACGAACTTTCCGGTGGTGAAAAACAAAGAGTTGCCATAGCAAGAGCATTAATTAATAATCCTTCTATTATTTTAGCTGACGAACCTTCAGGTAATTTAGATTCTAAAAATGCAAAAGATTTATACGATATTATTTTTGGTTTAAGAGAAGAATTTGCTCAAACTTTTGTTATTGTTACTCATAATATTGAACATGCAAAACTGACAGATAAAATTTTCACAATTAAAGATGGACTAATAAATAATGACTAATATCTTATTCTCCAAAAATAAGGACGTTCAGTTTTTTTAGCCTGCTCAATTTGATCCGAAATTAATTTTTTATAATCATCTTCTTTAAAATATTTTATCCTCTTTTTATGTTTGGGTTTAACTAAAAATTCATCTACATTTTTTTCTTCAATTTTCTTTGCAGAAATAGTCATAGCCCCTTGATTTATGTCAACTTCCAAAATCATTCCTGGTAAGCCACCAAATCTATCCGGTCCAAATGATACAGGCATATCTAAAGCAAACCAAGCTATAATACTATTGCCTTTTATTGGATCTTTATATAATGCATCCATGCAAATATGGCCTGCAATTTCTTTTATATCGTTTAAAATTTTCCAATTTTGATTTTGAATTTCATCTTCAATTACAAAAAGCTTATTTACTTCTCTTATCAAGTCGTAAGTTGTGTTTTCTTCAATATTTCGATAAATTGTATATTCTTTACTTCGACTCGACCAAGAACCACTTCTGTTTTCTTCATCAACTTCTTCGTAAACTGAAATATTATTATTAAAGTATAAAATTGCATCTTCAGTGTATTCGTCAGTATGACCCCACATATATGCAGATTTTTCTTTTTCACTTTTACTTAAATATTCAACTGCATTAATTTTTTTTATCCAGTTATGCCTAATTTCATATTTGATAATCCCACTAAATTCTTGAGCATTAGAACTTATTGAAATTAAAACTATTATAATATTGAAAATTAAATGTCTCATTTTATAAAATTTTTAAATTATTAATTTACCACCTGCCTTGTTTTTGTTTAGTTTCAAAACCTTTAATATTATATGAAACACTAAGCATATAATATCTGGCTAAACTTGGAGAAATACTGGTCTCAATATAATTACTTCCTGGATTTTGACTAATTACTTTATTCTGATTAAATAAATCAAAAACAGCTAAGCGTAATTCAAATTTATTTTCTTTGCCAAGTACTTGCCTGATAGAAGCATTGGCTAAATGCAAGTTTTCGTTTAGCTCAAATCTATCATTGTGATAATTTGTGAAATTATAATTTGCTTCAAAAAATGATTTTTTCGCAAATTGCCATTTTATGCTTGTATTTGCACTCAAATTTAAAATGTTTTGATTTTGACTTGTTTGAATTGAATAGCTAACATCAGATAAAGAACCATATGAACCAGCAGTTATTTGTAATTTTGATGTTAATGTTAAATTAAGCCCTAAGTTTAGGCTATATGCATTTGTATTTGTGGTATTCCTTATTGTATTAATGTAAACCGGAGACTCGCTATATCTGTATGAACCACTAATATTAAAAGTTAATTTTGTTTTTATAATTGGCATACTAGACCATAAATTTGTTGAAATAGATTGACCTCCGCTAACATTTTCAGGTTTCATTATTGTTGTATATCCCAAACCCTCAACAAATTTAGTTTCTTGATTATATATAATTTGACTATCATAATAACTATGAGAAAGACTAACAGATACATTTGTAAACGAAGCTTGATTCCAATACGACCAAGAAGCAGATGATGAGTGGCTTGATTCTGGCTCTAAATTCGGATTTCCTTCGGTTTTATAAAATCTATTGCTTAAATTTGGTATTGGTTGCAAATAACTAATTGATGGAGCATTAATTCTATAGTTATAATTCAAATTTATACGCATATTATTAGGTAATTGATAATTTGCAGAAAAATTCGGAACAAAATTAGAATAAGGTTTTTTTAATTCGGGAACTAACAATGGCGAATTTTCAGTTGTTGAATATTTATTAAATAAATTAATAACTTGATAAGCTCCACCCAAAGCAATATTTAAACCTTCCCAATTATAATTGATACTTGTTCCAATACGGTTAAACATTTCTTTATTTTGATAATAAATACTCAAACTATCTACCATAGTGTTGGCAGTTAAAACATCTGTACTTAGGTTTGCTGATTGGCTAGTATTGGCTTTAAAATTGTAAAAACCCATTAAAGAAAATCTTTTTGAAATTGGTTCAACATATAAAGCACTTGATTTTACAGTATTATTATCATTATCTTTTGAATTTAAAATATTAATTTGTTCTAATTCTGTGCTAGCAAGAAAAAATTCATTTTTATTAATTAGATTTTCTTTTTTATTACTTTCATTATAATCTAAAGCACCGCTAATTGCAAATTTTCTTCCTTTCTTTTTAAAACTATGTGAATATATTGCTAAACTGTTAAGAGCTTTAGAATCAAGACTGTCAATATTATTGGTGTAGTTTTGATTAATTTTTTGGTCTAAGATTGTTGAAAATAATTGATTTCTAATATTATCTGTTTGGTTGCCTGAAAATCTTCCATTTATTCTAAAAATTAAAGAATTAGAAGAGTCAATATCATATTCAAGTCTGCTGCTTAAACTATGTGTATTTCTAAAGTCAAAACGAGCAGACTTAGTATTTAATAAATATGAAGTATCTGCTAAAAATGTTTGTCTGTCTGCAAAAGTTTCAGAGTTTAAATCTGTTTGGTTATAAAAGTAGGATGCATTCAAATTTATTTTTTTTGTAAAATAATTATAATTCAATCCACCGCCATAATTTTTAGTAAATCCTTTTCCATCAAAATAATTAAGCCCATCTCCGCTCATATACATATGCCTACCTCTGGATCCACCAAATCCAAAATCTCCATTATCTCTCCCAGAAAAAGCCGCACTACCTTTAAACTCTGAATAGTCGTCCCAATTTATGCCAGTTTGGTTAATATTATTAGCAAAACCTATTACTGAAAATTGTTGTGTTTCATCAAATTTATTAAAATTTCCTCTTGCTGCCCAAAGTAATTTTTCTCTTTCTTCATCTATTCCGCCGGCTAATGTTGCTTTACCAAAATGTCCTTTTTTAAACTCTTCTTTTAATTCAAGGTTCATAACTTTTTCTTTATCTCCGTCTCCAATTCCGGAAATTCTTTCTTGCTCTGATTTGTCGTCATATACTTGAACTCTTGAAATTGCTTGAGCATCTAAGTTTTTTGTTACACTTTTGGGGTCGTCTCCAAAAAAAGTTTTTCCATCTACATAAACACGTCTTATGTTTTCGCCTTGAGTAGAAATGTTTCCACTTGCGTCAATGTCAATACCCGGCAAACGCTTTAATAAATCTTCAACAGTAGAACCTGGAGGAACTTTAAATAGTCTTGCATCATATTCTACAGTATCGCCTTTTATAAATAATGGAGCTTGTGCCGATTTGATAACAACTTCCATCAAAATTTCCGCAATTGGTTCAAGATTTATTATTCCTAAATCAACAATAGAATTGTTGGAAATTGGAATGTCTTTCTGAACAGGCATAAAACTAACATGAGAAACTTTTAAAAGATAGCCAGAATTTTTTACGTTTTTAAAACTAAAATTACCCTTGGAATCTGAAGTTGTGTAATTTACTAAAGTCGAATCTTTACTGTTTAATAACATTACAGTGGCAGCAGGAACCATTTCATTTTCCTCATCAATTAATTGGGCTTTTATTGTAATTTGCGAAACTTGTGCATTTACAACTAAGCTAAAACATGAAAATAAACTGATAAAAATTATATTCTTAATTAAAATTTTCATAAAATGTGTTTAGGTATAAAATAAAACTGCAAGATTGATAAAATATTTTGACTAAAGATTTAAAATATTGTTAAAGTTTGAAAAAAACTATTTTTAACTGTCCATATTAATAATTCTTGAATTCTTCAATTCTCAATTAATATTTATCTTTGTAATTTAAAATTTTATTAAATGCAAATATTAGAAGCACTCAAACAAGAGATTCAAGGCGAAGTTAAACTTGATAATATTTATAAAATTCTATATTCTACTGATGCTTCTGCTTATCGCGAAATTCCTAAGGCTATAGTTTATCCAAAAAATAAAGATGATTTAATTTCGATTATAAAATTTGCAAATAAAAACAATTTAAGTTTAATCCCCCGAGCAGCAGGCACATCTTTGGCAGGTCAAGTTGTAGGAAATGGAATTATTGTGGATATATCGCGGTCTTTTAATAATATTTTAGAAATTAATAAATCCGAAAAATGGGTAAAACTTGAACCCGGAGTGGTTTTAGATGAGCTAAATAAAGTTTTGGCTAAAGAAAATCTATTTTTTGGACCTGAAACTTCCACTTCAAACCGCTGTATGATTGGTGGAATGATAGGAAATAATTCTTGTGGTGCACATTCTTTAATTTACGGTTCTACTCGCGACCATGTTTTAGAAATGGACTGTATTTTAAGTGATGGTTCTGAAGTTAAATTTGGCGAAATTTCAAAATCTGAATTTGAAGAAAAGTGTAAACTGCATAACTTAGAAGGAGAAATTTATAGACAAATACAAACTTTATTGTCTGATTCTGAATTTATTAAAGAGATTGATGAGCAGTTTCCTGCAAAAGAAATTAAAAGAAGAAATACTGGATACGCCTTGGATTTACTTGCAGATAGCGAAATTTTTGGAGATTCTAAAAATAAGTTTAATTTATGTAAACTTTTAGCAGGTTCTGAAGGTAGTTTGGCTTTTACAAGTTCTGTAAAACTGAATTTAGTCGATTTACCACCCAAAACCAAGGCTTTACTCTGTGTGCATACCCAAACTTTACAAGAAGTTTTTGAAGCTAATCTTGTAGCTCTAAAATATTCTCCTGTTTCCATAGAATTAATGGATAAGAAAGTTTTAGATTTAACAAAGAAAAATATTCAACAAAACAGGAATCGTTTTTTTGTGAAAGGAGACCCTGCTGCAATTCTTATTGTTGAGTGGTTTGCAAATGATATTGAAGCAATAAACAGCTTAGCTAAAAAATTAGAAGAAGAACTTCGGTCAAAATCTTTAGGCTATGCTTATCCAATGGTTTATGCAGAAGATATTGCAAAAGTTTGGGAATTGCGAAAAGCAGGATTAGGAGTTTTGTCAAATATGCCCGGAGACGCTAAACCTGTTCCAGTTGTTGAAGATACAGCTGTTAGACCAGAAGATTTACCTGCTTATATGCAAGATTTTGAAGCTTTGATGCAAAAATACGGCTTGGATTGTGTTTATTATGCTCATATAGCAACAGGAGAATTGCATTTGCGTCCAGTTTTAAATTTAAAAGACAAAAAACATGTAGAGCTTTTTAGAATTATTGCACTTGAAACCGCAAAATTAGTTAAAAAATATAAAGGTTCCTTAAGTGGCGAGCATGGTGATGGACGTTTGCGTGGTGAGTTTATTCCATTAATGATGGGTGAAAAACTTTATGAAGTTTTTAAGGATATAAAAAATGTTTGGGACCCAAAAAACATTTTTAATCCTAATAAAATTGTGAATACTCCACCAATGAATACTTCATTGAGATATAAACCGGGTGCTGAAACTAAAGAAATTAAAACGATTTTTGATTTTTCTGCTACTGCAGGTTTTATTAGAACTGCCGAAAAGTGCAATGGTTCAGGAGATTGTAGAAAATCACATATTATTGGCGGAACTTTATGCCCAAGTTTCCAAGCTACAAAAGACGAAAAAAATACTACCCGTGCAAGAGCAAATATGTTGAGGGAAATTTTTACAAATTCGAGTAGCAATATGGCTTTTGCTTCAAAAGAATTATACGAAGTTTTAGATTTATGTTTACTTTGTAAAGCTTGTAAATCTGAATGTCCTTCGGGAGTTGATGTAGCAAAATTAAAAATGGAGTTTTTACAGCACTATTATGATATTCATGGGATTCCTTTGCGTACTTTTGCTATTGCTTATTTGCCTGTTTTTCATAAAATGTTTTCATTTTCACCAAATTTTATGAATTTCTTTCTTGAAAATAAGTTTAGTTCTAAAGTTTTAAAATATATTATTGGTTTTAATCAAAAACGCGATTTTCCTTTAATGAATAAATCAGGGTTTAAGAAATTATATAAGGAAAAACTGATAGTTGAGAACAAAAAACCAATAAAAACTATTTATTTATTTAATGATGAGTTTACTAAATATTTAGAAACTGATTTAGGAATAAAAACTATTTTGCTTTTTGAAAAACTTGGTTACGAAGTAAAACTTGCACCAATAAGTTATAGCGGAAGGACTTGGTTAAGCAAAGGATTAATAAGGCGTGCAAAAAAACTTGCAAATAAAAATATAGAAATTTTAAAAAATATTATTTCTGAGCAAACTCCATTGATTGGAATAGAACCCTCGGCAATTTTGAGCTTTAGAGACGAATATCCTGATTTGGCAAATCCTGAAAATAAAGAAATAGCTCAAAATATTGCAAACAGTTCATTTTTATTTGATGAATTTATAGCTTCAGAGTTTGAAAAAGGAAATATTTCTTCAGATTTTTTTACTGAGGAAGAATTAAAAATTAAATTTCATGGACATTGTCAGCAAAAGTCTTTAATTACAACAAAATATACAAAAAAAATCTTATCTATTCCAAAAAATTATAAAGTTACGGAAATTCCCAGCGGTTGTTGTGGTATGGCGGGCTCTTTTGGCTATGAAAAAGAGCATTATGATTTATCAATGAAAATAGGGGAGTTGGTTTTATTTCCGGAAGTAAGAAATGCAGATGATGATACGCTTATTGTTGCAGTTGGAACAAGTTGCCGTTGCCATATTAAAGACGGAACAGGTAAAAAATCTTATCATCCTATAGAAGTGCTGTGGGAGGCTCTTTGAGAGTTAAAAGTCGAAAGTTTGTAAAGTCGAAAGTCTATAAAGTCGAAAGTCTGTAAAGTCGTAAGGGGCTTCGAGCATTTCGCTACGCTCAATGCTCGAAGAGAGACAACCACGAATTACACGAATTTACACTAATTTTGGCTTCTCGCATTTCGCTGTGCTCAATGCTCGAAGTGAAAGGTTTTTATTGGCGGTACTGTTTGCAGGGGAGATTTTTCGCGAAGCAGAGCTTCGCTCGAAATGACCGATAATTATCGGTCGGGAGCTGGGGTTGAAATTTTTTGCCTGTTTTGTCATGATTTTTGCAATAAGTGGCAAAAATCCCGCCAAAACCCCCATCCGTAATTCTTAAAAAGCAAGTTTTTTTATATTTTATTTGAAAAAATTAATAAAACTCTGAAAGATTGAGGTTCATTGAAATCAATAGACAACAATATTGTTGAAGAAAAAGTAGAGTTTAATATGATGCGAGATAGAGCTTTTCATGGTGGTGTGCGTCAGTGCAAGTTATTATGACGAAGATATAGCTTTGCTAGTTCTGATTGCTGGTTTGTCATTTCCATTGTACTTTTTATTATTCTTATTATACCGTTTTGTGAATAATTGCTGTTTTGTAAAAAAGTAGTATCTTTGTCAAAACTTTCAAAAATCAGAAGTTTTGATAAAGTGAATTGTAATCAAATAAATATAAATTAG
This sequence comes from Bacteroidales bacterium, assembly GCA_023228725.1. Classification (GTDB taxonomy): domain Bacteria; phylum Bacteroidota; class Bacteroidia; order Bacteroidales; family ML635J-15; genus Bact-19. The sequence continues at coordinate 23,761 of JALOAQ010000025.1, forward strand.
ATATGAGCTTATTCTGTTAGCATATTTATTGCATAAAGAGGTAAGTTTGTCATCCAAGTTTCTTCTCTGTAATCGGCAAGTGAAGTGCGAATTGCCTTGTCGGGTTTGTACCTTTGGCAATAATTTTTGAAACTTATCGCTTGTAAATTTTCGCCCGCTTTTACTTCTATTGGAATTAATTCACCATCTTCATTTTCAATCAAAAAATCAAGTTCATAACGACCACTGTCAAATGGATAATAATTGATGGAAAATTCTTCATTTAACTTAAGTTGTTGAAAGACAAATTGTTCTGTTAATGCACCCTTAAATTCTTCAAAAACTTGATTGCTCTCAACAAGGGTTTGAATTTTAAGCTTAGACATTGCAGCAAGTAAGCCCAAATCGTTATGATAGAGTTTGAATATAGACAATTCTTGATACGAAATTAAAGGCAATACAGGTTTTGAAACAGAATGAATTTTATGTAATAGACCTGCATCGGTAAGCCATTGTATCGCAAGCTCAAAGTCCTTTGCCCTAGAACCCTTGCGAATCACTCCGTAAATAAATTTCTTGTTTTCTTTGGAAAGTTGGGTTGGAATACTGTCCCAAACCATATTTATTCGTGGTAAAATGTCTTTAGGTGCGTGCTTTGAAAAGTCGTTACGATAATTTTTAAGTATCTTATTTTGAATTTGCCGTGATTTTTTCCAATCGCGATTTTTAGCAAAAGCTGCAACTGCTTCTGGCATTCCACCGATGTAAAAATAGTATTTCAAATATTCTTTAAATTTTTCGGCAAAAATATTCAAACTTTCAAAATGTTTCTCTCTCAAAATTCTACACAATCCATTTTCTTCGCCCATTGCAAGCAAAAATTCGTAAAACGACATTGGATAAAGCGTCAATGTATCTACTTTTCCAACAGGAAACGACTCGCCTGGGTGCATGTTTATGCCCAAAAGCGAACCTGCCGCAATTATTTGATATTCAGGCACTTCTTCTTGAAAATATTTAAGCGAACTAATCCCTTTCGGCGCTGCCTGAATTTCGTCTAAAATAATCAGAGTGTTTTCTGCTGTGATCTTGAAACCTGCGTAAAATTCAAAGTTAGTGATTATTCGTTGTGGGTCAAGGTCTTGCAAAAATAAACTTCTCATTTTCTCGACACGCTCAAAATTGATATAAACAACTTGTTTGTATTCTTGATTTCCAAATTTTTGTAGCAAATATGTTTTACCTACTTGTCTTGCACCATAAAATATAAGTGGCTTTCTGTCTTCAGTGTTTTTCCACTTTTTTAGTTCATTCATTTTTGTTCTATACATTTTTTTGCAGTTTATTTGTTTAGTTTAATACACTTTTTTGCGTTAAAATTTCTGTAAAAATACACTTTTTTGCAAGATAAAACAAATAATTCTTACATTTTTTTGCAAGTTGTTGAAAATACAAAAATAGCCAAACTTGTGAGTGGAATTTGCTATATATACCAATCCAAAACTGTCCAACTATAATTAGTTAAAAGTTGAAAGTCGAAAGTCAAAAGGGCTTCTTCGCATTTCGCTTCGCTCAATGCTCGAAGATAAACAACTACGAATTACACGAATTTACACTAATTTTGTTTCTTGCATTTCGCTACGCTCAAAACGAGAAGCACTTTCAACTTTATAGACTTTCGACTTTATAGACTTTTAACTCCTTTTTTTGAGTGAAGCGAAAAACGAAGAATAATTTCAAAAGTTCAAAACATATTTGATGTTTATTTGTTTAAAAAACAAAATTTAAGGAATGAATACTTTTAAAAAGAAACTTGTTTTTAGAATTGTGCTTACTGTTTTAGGTGGAATAGGAGGTTTTCTTTATTGGAAATATGTAGGTTGTGCTTCCGGCACTTGTCCTATCCAATCAAAATGGTATTTTAGCACATTATATGGTTTAGTAATAGCTTATTTAATTAGCGGATTATTTATTCCAAGTAAGAAAAAGAATAAAGTAAATGAAAATAATGTTGAAAAATAATAAACAAACTTTTATAATGAAAAATTTATTTAATTTAGTAATGATAATAGCACTTTTTTCTGTTGTGCTGTCATGTAATTCTTCGAATACTAAAAATAATAAAACAGAAAAAACAGAAGCTCAAAAATCTACTTTTGATCAAGCTATTGAAGGGAGTATTCCAGTAGTAGTTGATTTTTATGCCGATTGGTGCAAGCCTTGCCAAATTCAAGGACCAATTATTGATGATTTAGCAAAAGAATTAGGTGAGCAAATTAAAGTAATTAAAGTAGATGTAGATTTTGAGAAAGATTTGGCAACAAGGTTTGGAATTCAAAGTATTCCTACCGTTATGATTTTTAAGGAAAATAGAATTATTTTTAATGAAGTAGGTGTTCAAAACACTACGGTTTTAAAAAATGCTTTGGCTAATTTAGGTGTAGATATTGTTGGAAAAAATCCAGAAAAAAGTAGTAAGACTGAAAATAAAAGCTCTTTTGATATTGCTATAAGTGGCAAAATTCCTGTTGTAGTTGATTTTTATGCCGATTGGTGTAAGCCTTGTCAAATTCAAGCACCTATAATGGCTGAATTAGCTGACGAAATGGGAGATAGAATTCAAGTTATTAAAATTGATGTTGATAAAGAATTAGAACTGTCAAGTAGATATGGAATTCAAAGTATTCCAACCATAATGATTTTTAAAGAAAATCAAATAGTTTTTAAAGCTCTTGGTGTGCAATCAAAAGAAACTTTAATTCAAGCTATAAATAATTTATAGACTAGCTTTGGAGTTTAGAAAAGCTGATAAAATATTTTATAAAGTAAAAAAAGTTTTGACAATAAGATTTTAACTAATCATAAGTTTTTCTATTTTTGTAAATCTAAAAGTAAAATTATGGATTTTGATCAGATTTTAACTGATTTACGAAATAAAATTTATAAGCCTATTTATTTGCTATATGGTGATGAATCATTTTTTATTGATGAAATAACTAATTATATACAAAAAAATATTCTAACTGAATCTGAAAAATCATTTAATCAAGATGTGGTTTACGGAAAAGATGTTAGTGCAAAAAATATTATTGAACTTTCTCGTGCTTTTCCTATGATGGCAAACCATAGGCTAGTGATTTTAAAAGAGGCGCAAGATTTAAAGGATTTTAAAAATTTAGAAGTTTATGTTCAAAATCCGGTTAATTCTACAATATTGGTTTTGAGTTTTAAAAATACAGCTAAAATTGATAAAAGACTAAAAATTTTCAGTTTATTACAAAAAAACGCTTTGGTTTTTGAATCAAAACGTCTTTATGAAAAACAGGTTTATACTTGGATTGAAAAAACTTTAAGAAATCATGGTTTGAGTATTCAGCCCGAAGCTTTACGTTTATTTTATGAAAGTATAGGCGCTGATTTAACTAGGCTTTCTAATGAAATAAAAAAACTTGTAATCACCCAAGAAAAAGGCAAACAAATCTCTAAGGAAGATATTGCTTTTAATATTGGAGTAAATCGTGATTATAATATTTTTGAACTTCAAAAATCATTAGGTTTAAAGGATAAAATCAAATCTTATCAAATTTTAGACTATTTTAGTAAAGATTCTAAAAATAACCCTTTATTTGCAACTGTAAACCGCTTGTTTGATTATTTTACTAAAATTATAAAACTTCATATATTACAAGATAAATCAAAGAGTTCTATTGCCGCCACTGCCGGAGTTCATCCATATTTTGTTGATGAATATTTGGTAGCAATGAAAAATTATCCTTTATCCAAATTAGTTCAAATAGTTTCATATTTGCGAGAAACAGACATGAAGTTAAAGGGAGTAGGGGCAGTATCAATTTCTGATGCAGATTTAAGCAAAGAACTTTTATTTAAAATTTTACATTAATGCTTATAGGGAATATAAATATAGTAGTTCTAATAATAATAGTAACATCAATTTTCAGTTATTTAGCTTGGCAAAAAGAAGATATTTTTCGTAAATTTTTGTTAAGTCCTTATGAAGTTGTGCATCGTAAACGTTATTTTCAAATTTTAACTCACGGTTTTTTACATGCCGGTTGGATGCATCTCATAATAAATATGTTGGTTTTTTGGTCTTTTGGTTCTGTGGTAATCCAATATTTTGACTTATTGTGGGGAGATTTAAAAAATATAATGTTTTTATTTCTGTATTTGTCTGCAATAATAGTTTCGTCTTTGTATAGTATAATCAAACATAAAGATAATTATTATTATTCTGCTGTTGGTGCATCAGGAGCTACTTCTGCTATTGTGTTTACAAGTATGTTTTTTGACCCTTGGAATAAAATTTATTTTTTTGGTGTATTGCCAATTCCCGGAATTTTGTTTGGAGTGATTT
>JALOAQ010000162.1 GCA_023228725.1 Bacteroidales bacterium
CGAGGCGAAAAATTGGGTTTGGATTATAGAGAATATGCTTTTTACACTGCTTTGGAAGTAAACAACAGTGCAGTAGCTATATTGGGTGATGATATTTTAAAACACATAGCCCAAGAACTTTTAAAAACAGTTCGCAATAGTACAACTATTGATTGGACAATTAAAGAAAGTGTTCAGGCAGGGTTAAGAAGGAATGTCAGACGAGTATTGCGTAAATTTGGATATCCTCCTGATTTACAAGAAAAAGCTGTTGACACAGTAATCACACAAGCAAAAATGTTGGCTGAGGATTTGATTAAAAATGAAGACAAGGTAGAAGAATAAGCCCACGCTATTGATGGTACACTTGCATTTTTTACCCGACACTCAAAGTTAAACTAACACATATAATAATCCAAAACTGTCCACCTATAATAATTGAAATCTGACTATCAAGTTTTTTACATTTCTAAAAAATTAAAATTTATTTATGCCTGTTTTGTCATGATTTTTGCACAAGTGGCAAAAATCCCGCCAAAACCCCCACCTTATCCCTCCAGCCCAAACCCTTCATGCTCAATCAACTATAGCCAAAAACCCCCTCATCAAATAATTTACTTAGTTAACAATTGTTTTACTATGGCAGAAATTGATTTGCTATCGGCTTTTCCTACAAGTTTAGAGTTTGCTATTCCCATAACTTTTCCCATATCTTTTATTGTGCTGGCTCCGGTTTGCTCGATAATTTTAGAAATTTCTAAATTCAATTCCTCTGCAGAAAGTTGTGCTGGCAAATAACTTGATATTATTTCTGCCTGAAATTCTTCTGGCTCAAATAAATCCATGCGGTTTTGTTGTTTGTAAATTTCTGCAGCATCTTTTCTTTGCTTTATTAGTTTTTGAATAATTTGTAATTCCTTTTCATAAGATAAATTTTCCTTTGCAGAGTTTTCTGTTTTAGCAAGTAAAAAAGCGGCTTTTACAGCCCTTAAAGCTTCAAGTTTTTCTTTTTCTTTTGCTAACATTGCTTTTTTTATGTCTTCATTTATTTTGTCTAAAATGCTCATAATTTTTATGTTTTAATCTTCGTTTGTGTTATTTATTCTTGTATTTGCCGGTTTATCCTCTAAATTTTCTAAAAAAGAAGAATCATTAAGTTTATTAATATCTTTCATATGTTCGTAATTTTTTGGGTCTAAATTTGGTATTATTAGTCCATCATCATCTTTTTGGTTTGGGGAAAAATCAAGCTCTAATTCAATTGTGTTTTCTTGACTTTCTAAATCTATATTGTTTTCGGTGTCTTCATTTAAAATATCTTGGTTTTTGTCTTCAAAACTGTTTGTTATAGAATCAAGATCATCGTCTAAATTAACTTTTATCTTATCTTGTTTTGTATATAAATTATCGCTTGTTTCAAAGCCTGTGGCAATTATTGTTACGCTAATTTTTTCTCCTAAATTTTCATCAAATCCTGTTCCCCAAATGATATTTGTATCTTTTCCAATAATTTCTTTTAAATAGTTTGTAATTTTGCCAAATTCACTCATACCAAGTTCAAAATCTCCTTTTGAACTAATTATATTTAACAAAATATTTTTCGCTCCTTTAATATCATTATCTTTAAGTAGAGGAAATTCTAATGCTTTTTTTATTGCCTCAATATCTCTATTTTCTCCTTCTGCACTTGCTGACCCCATAAGTGCTACTCCACTTTGTTTCATTACAGTTTTTACATCTTCAAAGTCAACGTTTATATATCCTGGTATTGTAATTAGTTCAGCAATTCCTTTTGTTGCAATTGCAAGTATATCGTCTGCTAATTCAAAAGCATCTGTAAACCTCATTTCTTTATAAATCTCATTGAGTTTTTCATTATTAATAATTAATAAAGCATCCACATATTTTTTCATTTCTTCTATTCCTGCTAATGCTTGATTAATTCTTAAACTACCTTCTATTACAAAAGGAATCGACACTATACCTACTGTTAAAATATCTCTTTCTTTAGCTGCTTTGGCAATTATAGGTGCTGCTCCTGTTCCTGTTCCTCCACCCATTCCGGCAGTAATGAAAACCATTTTGGTATTATCATCTAAAATTTTTTCTATTTCAGGTAAACTTTCTATAGCTGCTTCTTTTCCTTTTTCTGGATTATTGCCTGCTCCTCTGCCTTCGGTAAGACTAAGACCTAAAGTTATTTTAGTGCTAATAGGACTTTTTAAAAGTGCTTGCGAATCTGTATTACAAACAACAAAATCAACATCTTTTACGTCTAAATTGTGCATTCTGTTAACAGCATTATTACCACCACCACCAACACCAATTACTTTAATTATTGATGATTTTTCTCTTGGTATTGCAAATTCAAGTTCTGTCATGTTTTATTCCTCCTTTTATTAGTTAGTTATTTTTTGTATTATCAATTTCGTCTTCGTCAAATAAATTTGCCATTGTATTTAGAAATTTATTAAAAACCGAGCCCTTAGGCTCTTTTCTTTTTTTATTCTTTTTTGTGTCGTTTTCATCTTCTTCGGGCTCATTTAGCTTTTGACTAATAGCGTCTAATTCTTGTTTTTTCTCTTCAGCTTCAATCTCAAATAATTCTATGCCTTTAATAATCAGACCTATAGCTGTTGAAAATTGTGGACTGTTTATTTCTTCAGAAAATTCGCCACAAATAAAAGTGTTTGGGTATCCAATTCTTACATTATTTTTAAGAATAAATGTGGCTAATTGTTTTAAGCTTTTTGTTAAAGCGCCACCACCTGTAATTACAATTCCTGCATTTAAGTTGTTGTTTACAGAGGTGTTTTCAATTTGAAATTGAACAGAAAATAATATTTCGCTAAGTCTGGCACTAATGATTTTTGAAAGTTCACTTAAATTAATTTCAACATCGTCCTTACCTTTCAAACTTTCTATTGAAAGTATAGTTTCTTTATGGCTTTTCTCTTCTATTGCAGCTCCGTAAAGAATTTTTAATTTTTCAGCCTGCCTTGTTTCGAGTCCAAATGTTTGTCTTATATCTTTAGTAATTGTGTTACCACCTAAGGGTACTACAGCTGTTTTTATAATTCTATTATTATTAAAAATTGCCAAATCAGTAGTTCCACCGCCTATATCTACCATTACCACATTATTTTCTTTATCATCTATACTTAAAACAGCCTCACTTGATGCTATTGGTTCTAATATTAAAGCCTTTATTGATAGACCACATAATTGCACACATTTTTTTATATTATTAACCATTTTCATTTCCCCTGTAATAACTTGAAAATTTCCTTGAAGCTTTGTACCGCTCATACCAATTGGGTCTTCAACTCCAAGTTTATCGTCAACAATATAAGATTGAGGTATAATATCAATAATTTCTTCACCTGGATTTTTTGTTAAATCTATAATCTGATCTTGTAATAATAGGAGATGTTCTTCTTGAATTTTGCCATCTACAGTATTAAGGTTTAAAGAGCAATTTCTGGTTTTTGTTAGCACATGTTGACCTGCAATACCAACATAAACTTCAGTAAACTTATAATCCGATAATTCTTCTGCCTTCTTAATTGCATTTTCAATGGATTTTACTGTTTCATCAATATTTACAACAATGCCTCTTTGTATTCCATGTGAAGGCGATGTTCCAAAAGAAATAACTTCAAATTTATTTTCCTTAGTTTTATATCCTGCAATGGCAACAATTTTTGTAGTACCAATGTCTAAGGCCGCAATGATTTCATTATTAGTTTCCATTTATTATCTTTTTTTACAAATTACTTGATTCGAGTATTTTAAGTTAATTATTGAATATTTTTCCCAATCAACAATATTAAATCCTTTTAAATATAATGTTTCTATTTTTTTTAGCTTATATTCATAATTTTCTAAATTACCTAAAATTATCACATGATTTCCAAGTCTTGGAACCAATTCTATATCTCCATTTTCGTCAATATATATTTGTTCTACTTGAGATGCCCATAATTCATGAGAATTTAAAAAATTTACAAAATTAAAAAGCTCTAATAGGCTTAATCCCTGACGATTAGGAGTTGATTTGTTTTCTTCATAAAAAAACTCATTTTCTAAATTTCCTGTTAATACAACAAGTTGTGCTGTGTAATTTTCAGACAAAGGCATTGGGTTGCAATCTTCGTCAATATATAGATTTACTTGTTCTGTAATTACTCTCATAACTGGATTTCTTTGAATTAATTCTATATTTATGCCACCATCTAAATTGTTGTAAACTTCTGCATTTTTAACATAAGGAATATTTTCTAAAAATTCTTCTATTTTATTGAAATCTAAGTTTGCAATATTGACAGAGTCAAGAAAAATTTTATTTTCATTAAGTAAATTTTCTACAATTTCATTATTTAAAAAATCGTGCTTACCTAAAACTTTTATGCTAATTGATTCTGAAATTATTGAATTTCTTTTACTATTTGTAAAGCTTAAAGCAATTATTAAGTAAGCTAATAAAAATGACCATTGTAATATTTTAAAAATTATTTTCTTCATTTTATTAAGATAGTTTTAATTTCTTGAACAAATTCATTTATATCGCCTGCTCCCATACTAACTAATAATTCGGGCTTTTTGTTTTCAATTATATTAAGTAAATTATCTTTTTCACAAATTTGTTTTTTATCAATATTTACCAAGTTTAAAATAAGTTCTGAATTTACTCCTTGTATTTCTTCTTCACGAGCCGGATAAATTGGCAATAATATTAAATCATCTGCTAATGATAAATTTTTGGCAAATTCTTTAAAAAACGCTTGTGTTCTGCTATATAAATGTGG
>JALOAQ010000164.1 GCA_023228725.1 Bacteroidales bacterium
TAAAACATCTTCGTAGTATTTTCTTGCTTCTTGAATAGATTTTACAGCTATTCCGATATGTTCTATATGTGTTAATTCCATAAAATAAAAATATTTTTTTAAGTGTGGCAAATATAACAAAAGCAAATTAAAAAAAAACTAATTTATAACACATTTTAAAAATATTTTTTTATCAAAAAATTATTATTTTTAAGCAGAGAAATAATTATTAAAAAAAGACAACTAAATGAATTTTATTTCGTCAAATAATAGAAATCTTAAGATATGGATTTAAGTAACGCGGAGGAAGTAAAGAAAATTGTAGATGGATGTATCCGTGGCAATGTAAAGTACCAACAAATACTTTATAAAGCCACTTATGGAAAAATGCTTGGATTATGCTTAAGATATGCAGAAAATAAAGAAGAAGCAAAAGATTTTTTGCACGACGGCTTTATTAAGGTCTTTGAAAAAATTAAATTTTTTAAACATTCTGGTTCTATTGAGGGCTGGATTAGAAGGATAATAGTTAATAATACTATTGATACTATCAGAAGAAAAAATAGAATGGCTTTTACAAATGATTCTGAAAATGATTTGATGAAACTAAGTGCCGACACTAATGATAATATTGATGATATCAACACTATGCAAGCTAACGCAGAAATTATAATTGGATTAATTCAGGAATTATCGCCTGCATATAAAACTGTTTTCAACCTATATGTTATAGAAGAATATACTCACAAAGAAATTGCAGAAATGTTAAATATAAGTATTGGTACTTCTAAATCAAACCTTGCTAAGGCAAAAGCCAGATTAAAAAATATGTTTATTGAAAAATACGGAGAATACAATGGATAATATGAAAAATATAAAAGAAATATTACAAAATTATGAAGCAACTTACAATCACAAAGATTGGCTAAGATTAAAAAAAGACTTACATAGTGCTTCAAAAATTGGTGGTGCTACTAAAACAATATTAATTAGTAGTGTCATTATTGCTACTATTGTATCAACAGTTCTATTAATTAATTCTTTCAATTCAAATAAAAAAGAAACAAGTAAAATTGAAACTATTTCAAATTTAAAAGAAAATGAAAACAATATAAATCAAGAAGTTAAAGAATTTAATATTCTAGATAAAACAGATACAGAAAAAATTACAAATCATCAAACTAAGAATACTATTAATAATAAAGAGCAAAATTTCAAAACTGAAGAATCTAATTCCAAAAATCCAATTATTAAAAACGCTGATACTCAAATACAAGATAAGCCTGAACAAACTCAAACTACAACAGAAAATTCTTATTCTGAAAAAACAAAATCGAGTAATAAAGATAATTTAATAACCGACCCAGAAACTATAGATCTTGACAAAATATTGTTTTCTGTTGAGCTAATTGAAACTTGTATTCCTGCAAAAGTTAAATTTTATGCAATAAATTGTCCTGAAAGTTGTGAAATTTTATGGAATTTAGATAAAAACACTAAAATTTCGGGTAATAATATAGAATATTCTTATTTAAAAGCAGGAAAATATCAACCAGAAGTATTTATAATACATGATGGATTTATAATAAAAACTGAAAAACTGAATAATATTGAAATTAATAAACCAACAGAAATTAAAATTAATTTTGATAATTCAGAAAATTTATATTACTTTACTTGCAATAAAGTAGAAGGTTTAAATTTGTTGTGGAGTATTGACAATCAACAATTTAGTGGCGAGGAAGTAAGTTATAGTTTTAATAAAGAAGGTGATTATATGATAAATTTGAAAGGAATAAATAAATTTGGTTGCAAGTCAGAAGTTTCTGAAAAGATTATTATTAAAAACAAGCCAGTATTTTATGTTCCTAATGCTTTTATTCCAAATAGTGATGATATAAATTCACATTTTGGACCTATAGGCGAGAATTTAGATTTTGCTTCATACCAATTAATGATATTAGATGCAAATGGTATTAAGGTATTTGAATCAGATAAACCTGATTTTATGTGGAATGGAAAAATAAACAATATAGGAAACGAAGCAAAACCTGGTGTTTATTTGTGGGAAATAAAAACTTTAGATAATTATGGAAATTATCATAACAAAAAAGGGAGAGTAAATTTAATTAGAAAATAAATAAATTAAAATATGAAAAAGTTAATATTGTTATTTTTAGGGGTGTTTGTGATTTCGGTATTTTATTCACAAGCCCAATCTGATGATGATAATTATGAATTTTATTATGTTAGACAAGTAGGCTCAGATTATTTGTTATATTTTAATGTTTTAGGTCTTGAAAATGACATTATAGCTGAAAAAATTATTTCTGATTTAAATGAAGATAGCAATATTTCTGAAGCTGAAATATTTGAATTAAAAACTGGTGAAAAAAGAATTAAAATTTTATGCGAACAGGAATTAGACGCTAATTATATTAGAAATATTTTAGTAACTTACGGAGCTGATTATGATCCTTATACAGTTCTTATTAATGGTGATATTAAATTTAAGGAAAAACAATTTGTAGAAATAAATAATTTCAGTAGTCAATTTCAAAATGTAAAATATTCTGATTTTCCTGTTCATAAAAACACAGGGAATAAAGAATTTGATGATATTGAATACTTTAAAGCTAAAGAAAAGTGGATTAATGAAAATCCTGAAAAATATAATGAACTATTAAATGAAATGGAAAAAAATCATAAAACCCATTAAAAGAATTGATTGTCTTTTAATTTTAAGTATTGTTTAACTAAAGTTGTGACATTTATGCGAAAATTTTTACTTTTTTTAATATCAGTATTCTTATTGTTCTCTATCAGCAACAAATCTTTTGCTGTTTGTTCTGGTGCAACTAGTGGCGGTGCTTTGTCCCCAGCGCCATCCACAAATTGGAATACTATGAGTGTTAGCACTTCTCGTTATTATACATTTTCAGCCATTTATGCAGGGCAGACATTTGTTTTCTCGTTTTGTCAAAATGGAGGTTCTACTAGCATAGATACACAAATTGAAATTTTGGATAACAATGGAAATCCTATTGCTGGCTTTTATAATGATGATTTTTGTGGCTTAGGCTCTGAACTCGTGTTCACTGCACCAAGTGTTGGGACTTATAGAGTAGCAATATATCGTTACTATTGTAATAATACCAGTGTGTCAGCAGGAACTTTAGCTTATATTACTATGCCTGTTCCTACTAGTGCTGATTGCTTAGGAGCCATGCCTTTATGTCAGACAATAACAAGCCACACATACACACCTCATGGCGAGGGCAATTATTATGATTTATATGATTTTAGAGCTCCTGGAATGATAGGTAATGGTTGGGCAGACAATGTTAACAATTGTCCTAATTGTATGTTAGATGGCGAGTTAAACAGTCATTGGTACACATTTTTTGTTCAAACTTCCGGTTATTTACGTTTTACCATATCTCATGTAGCTAGTGAAATTTATGATTGGTCTTTGCATAGCTTAAATGGTGGTGTTACTTGTTTTGATTTAGTTAATTATCAAACTCATCCACCTATATCCTGTAACTGGGCGGCCTATGTTGGAACTTGGACAAGTACTGGTATGCAAAGCTCTGGGACAAACAACTGCGAGTATTGGGGAGGTCATGGCGTGGGTAATCAATTTAATACTCCTATTTATGTTAATGCTGGAGAAACTTATGCTTTACATGTTTCCAGTTATGTTGCTGCAGCAGGTGGTTATACCATAGATTTTACAAATTCTAGTGCAAGTATAATTGACAATCACCCGCCAATTTTAGAAGATATTATTTCTGAAATGCATTGCGGTGCAAATTCTATTACTTTACAATTTTCAGAAGGTTTAGCTTGCTCTAGTGTTCAAGCACAAGATTTTGTTGTTACCGGACCAGCTGGCACTTATCCTGTAATTAATGCTATTAGTGGAGTTTGCCAAGCAGCTTCGAGTAGTACTTATGGGTCAGGAACTTTTTATGATGATATTTGGACTTTACAGTTAGGAGAGTACTTATCTCAAGATGGAGATTATGAAATTTGTATTCTCAATAATAGTGTTAATGATCTTTGTGGTAATTTAATGTCAGGAGCTTGTTTGCCTTTCACAATCATTGGTATTGAAGCTTCTGTTGCTGTAACGCATGTTGCTTGTCATGGTGGTTCTACTGGAACAATAACAGTTGGCACACCAAGTGGTGGTACTGCACCATATACCTTAACATGGTCTGGTCCTGTTTCAATTGCCAACAACAATTATCATCCCACAAACTTACCTGCTGGTAGCTATACACTTACAATAACCGACAATAATGGTATATGCGAATTTATAGAAACTGTTCAGATACAAGAGTCGCCTCCACTAAGTTTTAATACAAGTATTACCCATCCTTCGTGTGGAGGTGGTGGTAATAGTGGCTCTGTTTTAGTAACGGGTACAGGTGGAACATCGCCATATAATATTCAACTAGGCACATCTACTCAAAATGGAGTTACATCATATAACTTTACAGGCTTAGCAGGTGGAAATTACAATATAATCATTACCGACCAATATGGTTGTACGGCTAGTGGAAGTGTTTCACTAAATGTTGTAGAAGTTCCAGATCCAACATTCACCTATAATGGGAATCAATGTTTTGTTGGACATTCCTTTAATTTTACACATACAGGAACACCAATAGCTGGCGAACAGTATTTATGGACTTTTACTGGCGGTACTCCAGCTACATCAACAGTTG